>NZ_JBQQBW010000015.1:0-91991 GCF_052245415.1 Streptomyces sp. 8N706
GCCACCTGGGCGCCACTCCCCAGGGCCGCGCTGTACGCCTCGGCGGCGGGCGCCAGCGCGTCGACCATCGTCTTGTCCCCGGGCGCGGAGTCGCCCAGCCGCCGCACCCCGGCGACCGCCGCGGCCAGCGCCTCGCCGAGCCCTTCAGCGCTGACGGGCTCGTCCTCCCCCAGCGCGCGGCCCGCCCGGCGCAGCACCGTGCCGTAGAGCGGTCCGGACGCGCCGCCGACCGTGTTGGTGAGATGGGTGCCGAACGCCTTCAGCAGCGCGCCCGGTGTGGTCGGCGGCTCGGCCGTCACGACCGCCAGGGCCGAGGTGAAGCCGCGTTTGAGATTGATGCCGTGGTCCGCGTCCCCGATGGGGGAGTCGAGCTCGGTGAGGTGGTTGGCCTCCGCGCTGATCACTTCGGTGGCACGGTGGAGCCAGCGGCGGAAGAACGCGGTGTCGAGGACAGCGGAGGCGGGGCCCGTCGGGACGGTCATGGGCTTGGGACTCCTCGGCTCGGAGCGGATGCGGGCGTACGGCCTGCGCAAGGGCATGGGCCGTTCGCCACCAGTCTGCTCCCGCGGCGTCCGATCAGCCCCCCATGGTGCGGATACCTTTCTCCGCGCGCCGGGGTGGTCGGCTGAACCGCGGGCGGTGCGGCGACATGCCAGTGCCGCGCCGGCCGTGGCCTGGCCGGTGGCGAGGTGACGTGGTGCGGTCGGCTGCAAAGGCGCCGGTCCGGCCTCTGGGTCCCCCGGCCGGAGGCCGGGGGAGGGCCTCCTCGGTCGGTCAACGCAGCTGGGTCCTCCCCCAACCTCCGGTCGGTGGGTAGCCGGGGGAGGCGGTGCCAGGGCGGCGAGCGGGGGGCAGCCTGGCAGGCGCCACCAGCGCCCAGTGGCCCTCTCCGCCCTCCCCGAACGTGCCAGAACGGGCCCGAACGCCCCCAAAAAAAGGTTGCCGGGCGTGGCCCGGAGGCGCCCGGCGTCCGGCGCGGAGCGTGCTTCGGGTGTGAGGTAACGGCCGGGGCGGGGAGTCGGCGGAATGTCGGCTCCCCGCCCCGGCTGCGGTTTTCGCGGCGGGGTCGGGGGCGCCCGGAGCCCGGCGCGGCTGGGTCCGCTGCGCGGCGCCCGTCCGCCCTGGGCGGGGCGGACGGGCGCCTTGTGGGGGGCGGGGCGGAGGCTCAGCTGATCGCCTTGATCAGCTCACCGTTCGTGGTGTCGCCGCTGAGCTCCCAGAAGAAGGTTCCGCCGAGGCCCTGCTGGTTCTTGTAGTTCATCTTTCCGGCGATGGTCGCCGGAGTGTCGTAGCTCCACCACTGGGAGCCGCAGTGGGCGTACGCGGTGCCGGCCACGGTGCCGTTCGACGGGCACCTGGTCTTCAGGACCTTGTAGTCCTCGATGCCCGCCTCATACGTGCCGGGAGCCGCGCCGGTGGCGGTTCCGCCGGGGGCGCTCCGCGTGACGCCGGTCCAGCCGCGGCCGTAGAAGCCGATGCCGAGCAGCAGCTTCGACGACGGGATGCCCAGCCCCTTGAGCTTGGTGATCGCGGCGTCGGTGTTGAAGCCCTGCTGCGGGATGCCGGAGTAGGAGGTGAGCGGAGAGTGCGGGGCGGTGGGGCCCTGTGCCGCCCAGGCGCCGAAGAAGTCGTAGGTCATCGGGTTGTACCAGTCGACGTACTGTGCTGCGCCCGCATAGTCGGCGGCGTCGATCTTGCCGCCCGAGGAGGCGTCGGCGGTGATCGCCGCGGTGACCAGGTTCCCGCCGCCGAAGCGGCTGCGCAGCGCCTGCATCAGGGTCTTGAAGGAGTCCCGGCCGCTGGTGTCGCAGCTCAGCCCGCAGGCGTTGGGGTATTCCCAGTCGATGTCGATGCCGTCGAAGACATCCGCCCACCGCGGGTCCTCGACCAGCTTGTAGCAGGAGTCGGCGAACGCGGCGGCGTTACGGGACGCCTCGCCGAATCCGCCGGACCAGGTCCAGCCGCCGAACGACCAGATCACCTTGAGGTTCGGGTGCAGCTTCTTGAGCTTGCGCAGCTGGTTGAAGTTGCCGCGCAGCGCCCCGCTGTCCCAGGTGTCGGCCTGGCCGTCCACGCTCGCGCCCGCGTCGTAGAACTTGTCGTAGTCCGCGTAGGCGTCGCCGATCTGGCACTTGCCGCCCGTGACATTGCCGAACGCGTAGTTGATGTGGGTGAGTTTGCCCGCGGAGCCGGAGGTCTCGATGTTCTTGACATGGTAATTGCGCTGGTAGACGCCCCAGTTGGTGAAGTAACCGATCACCTTGGAGCCTGCCGCGGCCTTGGGTGCGGCCTTCGTCGCGGCTGTCTTCGCGGCCTTCTCCGGGGCGGCGGACGGCTGGCCGGCGGCCGCGGGGCCCGCCAGCAGGGTGGCGGCGAGCACCGCGGCACAGGCGGCGGCGAGCGCCGCGAACAGGGCGCGTATACGGATGGGAGGACGGGTGGGTCTGAGCATGGTTCTCCTCGGTGTGGGGGAGGGCGGGGTGGGGTGCCGCGGCCTCGGGCCGAGTTGACATGGACGCGTAGAGCGATGGGGGAAACCCTAGGAGGACTAGACCAATAGGTCAATGGTTCGGACCAATTGTGGTTGCGGTGCGGATCCCTCCGGCCAACCGGTGACGGAGGGCTTCCGATCGGGCATACTCAACCCGCCACAGCCGCTGGTCAGTCCCCTTCGAGACCCGGAGAGGCAGGCTCGGCTCGGCAGTACGTCCGGCGGCGCCGCCACACCCTGAGCGGCCGACCGCCGCAGCGCCCGACAGGGAGGAGAGCGCCGCCATGACCGATCGCGCCGCACAGCCGGTGGAACGCCAACTGCCCACCGAGGAGGCCCGGGACCTGTTCGCGCTCGTACGCGAGCTGGCCCAGCGGGAGATCGCTCCGCACGCGGCCGAGGAGGAGGACGCGAGCCGCTTCCCCCGCGAGGTCTTCACCCTGCTCTCCGAGTCCGGCCTGCTCGCCCTCCCGTACGACGAGGAGTACGGCGGAGGCGCCCAGCCCTACGAGATCTATCTCCAGGTCCTCGAGGAGCTCGCCGCGGCCCGTCTGACGGTCGGCCTCGGCGTCAGCGTCCACACCCTTTCCTGCCACGCCGTTGCCGCCTTCGGCAGCAAGGAGCAGCGCGCCGAGCACCTCCCGGCCATGCTCGGCGGCGGCCTCCTCGGTGCGTACTGCCTCTCCGAGCCGGCGTCCGGCTCCGACGCGGCGTCCCTGCGCACCCGCGCCGTGCGGGACGGCGACACCTGGACCATCGACGGCACCAAGGCGTGGATCACCCACGGCGGCGTGGCGGACTTCTACACCGTTCTTGCGCGTACGGGCGGGGAGGGGGCCAAGGGCATCACCGCCTTCCTCGTCCCGGGCGACGCACCCGGGCTGTCCGCCGCCGCGCCCGAGCGCAAGATGGGCATGAAGGGCTCGCCCACCTCCCAGCTCCACTTCGACGGTGTGCGGGTCTCCGACGAGCGCCGGATCGGGGACGAGGGTCAGGGCTTCGCGGTTGCCCTCTCCGCCCTGGACTCCGGCCGTCTCGGTATCGCCGCCTGCGCGATCGGCGTGGCACAGGCCGCCCTCGACGAGGCACTGGTCTACACCGCGGACAGGCGGCAGTTCGGCCGTCCGATCGCCGACTTCCAGGGGCTGCGCTTCATGCTCGCGGACATGGCGACCCGGATCGAGGCCGGCCGCGCTCTCTATCTGGCGGCCGCGCGGCTGCGGGACGCGGGGAAGGCGTTCTCCAAAGAGGCCGCGATGGCCAAACTCTTCTGCACGGACGCCGCGATGCAGGTGACGACGGACGCGGTCCAACTCCTCGGCGGCTACGGCTACACCGCGGACTTTCCCGTCGAGCGGTTCATGCGCGAGGCGAAGGTTCTGCAGATCGTGGAGGGCACCAACCAGATCCAGCGCATGGTCGTGGCCCGCCACGTGATGGGCCCGGAGAGCCGGTAACCGTACGTCCGGGCGCGGGCAGCGCTCTTCCGACTCTCCGCCCCCGCACGGGGCGGAGAGTCACGGGTCGACGATGCCCTCGTCACGGGCGTGAGGGAACTCCCTGAGAGAAGCGGTGCGTTACGCGTCCTCCGGGGGTGACGTCCGGCCCCGAGTCACCGGCGGCCCGGCCGGCCGGCCGCATACGTGCCGGCGGACGGTCGTGCCGCCGTCCCGTCCGTCCGTGTCCGTACGGCGCACCGGGGCGAGGCCCTGAGAACGTTCATAAGACGATCGGCCACGGGGCGCAGGACGACCGGGCGCCCGCTTGCGAGCCGGCCCCGGCCTCTCCCGCCTCGGCGGCCGCATCTCGTCCGCTCGCGGACGGCATGGTGCGCCGCACCGGTCGGCAGGAGCCCGGACCGGCAGTTGACGGGCAGCGGTACGGAGGCGGGACGGACAGCCGCGCTACGGGATGCGGGCCACGGGCTGCGCGCTATGGCCGGGCCGACGCCTGCGCCGCGCGCAACGGCCGCGAACCCGGACCACCCACGTGGGAGAACGGCTGCCGACGCCAGTCCAGGCCCTCCGGCAGCGTCAGAAGCAGCGCCGCGTCCTGCTCCTGTGCGGCGAGCGACGCGTCGGCGGGCACCGTGTCGGCGACCCCGCGACCCGTACCGGGGCAGACCGTGAGGCCGAAGGGGTCCCACGGCGTCGGGCACAGCGCGTGCTCCGGCAGTACGTCCTCCTCGGCCAGCAGCGCGATCGCCCGTGCGCAGTCCGGGCAGATGACCCGGAATATCTCGTACGTGTCGTAGGCGCTGTCCTCGTCACCGTCGTCGGCCGTCTCGATGTCGTCCGGCTCGAGCTCCGAGCCGACGGACAGGGGCTGGGTGCGGTCGCTGTGACCGGGGCGCTTCAGGCTACGCATGGTTTTTCTCCCCCTCGGGTGAGCCGCCGAGGCACTGCGGCCTCGACCACAGCAAGCATTTCCCTGACGGCGTCGCAGGTAATCGCGACGCTCCCGCGGACACGGGTCGAAGTGTGTGTCCTTCCTCACATCTTCCGTGTAAATGCACCTCCGCGCCCGGCGTCCGCTGCGCCGTTCCGCCCTCCGGCGTGCTGCCCGGAGGCCATGGTGTCGTCCCGGTGGCGCCCAACTCCCGGCGCTGATCCCAAGGAAGCCCCGGGACCGGCGTCGCGGGGACACGAGGTCCACGATCACCCGTACGGAAGCAGCGGTGAACCGGCCATCAGCAGGCGACGGCGGCCGAGCGGAGGGCCGAGTCGCTGATCCGGGCGTTGCGGATGAGCGGATGGGACTGGGAGCGGATGGAGACAGCGACGCCCGCGCTGTCGATCACCTCCAGCCGGTCGAACTCCGCGGTCGACTCCCCGGCGAGCATGACGGCCGCGGCCGCATCCGCGCAGTCCCGTACGACCGCACGTACGAAGGAGGGGGAACCGGAGCCGCCACCCGGATCGCCGAGCCGGCGGCCGAGTTGAACGCGCAATCCTCGAACGTGCCGCGGGAGCGCTCCGCGACGACCAGTCCGTGGCTCTTCGTACGGGCCGTGGTGCCCCGTCGCAGCAGTGGGTCGGCGCCGGCGGACAGGGCGATGCCGGGACCGGCGGTGCCGGTGACCGTGACCTCTTCCACGACCGGTCTGGAGGCGCTGGTCAGGTGATACCCACCGAGGTGTCGTGGATGGCCGTCCGCACCACCTTGGTGGTGCTGTTCCCCTCCAGGGCGACCGCGGGCTTGTCGCTCCACCATGGATCTCGACCGGCCGTCGGCGGGCTGCCGGCCCGGACCGGGGCGCCGGCGGGACGTCCGGCCGGGTAACCTCTGCTGACTTCCCCGGGGGCGATGTTTCCGGAGGCCAGGTGTGCCAAGGGGGCCAGGGCGCTGTAGGTTCTTGCGTTGTGGAGGAACTGGACCGGCAGATTGTGGAATTGCTCGTCAAGGACGGGCGGATGAGCTACACCGACCTGGGCAAGGCCACCGGCCTGTCCACCTCGGCGGTGCATCAGCGTGTCCGCCGGCTGGAGCAGCGCGGGGTCATCCGCGGCTACGCCGCCGTGGTCGACCCGGAGGCCGTCGGTCTGCCGCTCACCGCCTTCATCTCGGTGAAGCCCTTCGACCCGAGCGCTCCCGACGACATCGCGGACCGGCTCGCCGACGTTCCCGAGATCGAGGCCTGTCACAGCGTTGCGGGCGATGAGAACTACATCCTCAAGGTCCGGGTCGCCACACCCCTGGAGCTCGAACACCTCCTCAGCCGTATCCGCTCCCAGTCCGGCGTCTCCACCCGCACCACGGTCGTGCTCTCCACCCCCTACGAAGCACGCCCGCCGCGCGTCTGACCCACCCCCACGCCTCAGCCCGGCCGCACGTCCGACCCCGCCGCAGCGTCCGGCCGGCTCCACCGTGTGTCCGACCCCGGCGGGGTGCCGGTCCGTGAACAGGGAGAGACTGGTTGTCATGAGCGAGAGCCCCGCGACCCAGGACGACGAACTCCGCACGGTGCTGCTGCGGGGAGGGACCGTCCACAGCCCCGCCGACCCCTTCGCCACAGCCATGGTCGTCGAGGGCGGCGCGGTCGCCTGGGTCGGTTCCGAGGGTGCGGCGGATGCCTTCGCCGACGGCGTCGACGAGATCGTCCACCTCGAAGGGGCGCTCGTCACGCCCGCCTTCACCGACGCACATGTCCACACCACCGCCACCGGACTCGCCCTCACCGGCCTCGACCTCTCCGGTGCCCGTACGGTCACGGAGGCGCTGGAGCGTGTCCGCGCGCACGCCGCCTCCCGCCCCGGGGACCGTGTCCTCCTCGGCCACGGCTGGGACTCCGCCCGGTGGGCCGAACAACGCCCCCCGTCCCGTGCCGAGTTGGACGCGGCCGTGGACGGGCGGCCCGCCTATCTCAGCCGCGTGGACGTGCACTCCGCGGTGGTGAGCAACGCTCTGCTCGACCTCGTGCCCGGGGCCGACGGCCTGCCCGGCTTCGATCCGGACGGGCCGCTCACCGGCGACGCCCACCACGCCGTACGCCGCGCCGCGCACGCCGCCCTCACCCCGGAGCAGCGCACCGACGCCCAGCGCGCCGCCCTGGAGCGTGCCGCCTCCCTCGGGATCGGCACCATCCATGAGTGCGGGGGCCCCGACATCTCCGGCGAGGACGACTTCCTCGGGCTGCTCGACCTCGCCGCGGCCGGGCCCGGCCCTCGTGTCCTGGGCTACTGGGCGCAGCGGGTCCACAGCGGCAAGGAAGCCGACCGGGTCCGTGAGCTCGGCGCTGTCGGAGCCGGTGGTGACCTCTTCGTCGACGGCTCCCTGGGCTCGCACACCGCTTTCCTCCACCAGGCGTACGCGGACGCGCTCCCCGGCCGCACGGGAGGGTCCGCCCCGCACACCGGCGCCCCCTATGTCGACGCCGCCGCCATCGCCTCGCATGTCGTCGCCTGCACCGAGGCCGGGCTCCAGGCGGGCTTCCACGCCATCGGCGACGCCGCGCTCGCCCTCGTCACCGAGGGGGTGCGGGGAGCCGCCGAGCTCCTGGGCCTCGGCCCGGTCCGTGCCGCCCGCCACCGGGTCGAGCATGCCGAGATGCTCACCCCCGAGACCATCGCCGACTTCGCCGAGCTGGGCCTGACCGCCTCGGTGCAGCCCGCCTTCGACGCCGCCTGGGGCGGAGAGGACGGGATGTACGCCCAGCGGCTCGGCCGCGAACGCGCCCGCACCCTCAATCCGTACGCGGCCCTGCTGCGCGCGGGGGTGCCGCTCGCCCTCGGCTCGGACAGCCCCGTCACCCCCCTCGACCCCTGGGGCACCATCCGCGCCGCCGCCTTCCACCGCACGCCCGAACACCGCATCTAGGTGCGCGCGGCCTTCACGGCCCACACCCGGGGCGGTTGGCGGGCCGTCGGGCGCGACGACGCGGGCGTCCTGGTCCCGGGCGCGCCGGCCGATTACGCGGTCTGGCGCGCGGGGGACCTGGTGGTCCAGGTACCCGACGAGCGAGTCGCCGGCTGGTCCACCGACCCGCGTTCGGGCACCCCCGGCCTGCCCGAGCTCACCCCGGACGGCGAGCTGCCGGTGTGTCTGCGGACCGTGGTCGGCGGACATACGGTCTACGCACGGCCGAACGAGTGACGTACCGGGGTGGCGCACTGTCCGAAGTCCCGGCCCCGGTCTGTCGCGTCACCTGCGGATCTTCCCCACTGACCTGCCGAATCGCGTAATCGCCGCAGGTCAAGCGGCTGTTGACAGAACGCGGGCGGCGGCCGGTAGGTTCGGCCGAGTCCACCAAGGGACGTCCGACCGGGGAATCTCCACGCAGTCGCCGAACGCCGCTGGGCATTGGGGCGGTGCGCCGCACGGTGCGCCGCCACTGGGAGCCAGGTCCAGCGCCCGCGCCACGGGGGCGAGGGAAGGTATCGGCCGGTCGGCAGGTGCGACCCGGGTGGGGCCCGGACGTTCAGTAGACAACGGCTCTCGGTCGACCCGCAGCCAGCGGGTCCCAGGTCGGCCCGAAGGGCGCCGGGCCCCGATCCGCAGTTGGTGTGCATCCGTACCCCCTCTGGTGTGCATCCGTACCCCCTCCGGCCGGGCCGGGCCGCTACGCCTGTCGCCACCCTCCGTCCGTTGCACCTGCCATGCCGGGACCGTATCCGCCGTCGGCGACGCCGGGACACGCTGCCCGTGCTCTCCCCGGGCGGCACCGGGTGCACCGGAGTTCCCAGGCCACCGGCACGAGCCCTTGGAGCCGGCCCGCGAGGACCGCCCGGAAGGGGGTTAAGCGGAGGGCAATCCTCCACCCTCTTGGGCAAACCCGGGCTCCATTACCCCCGGGCGGCGATGTACGGTCAGCTCACGACCGCACGACCTGCAGGAAGGCCGCGACCGTGCCATCGGGCCCCGACACCACCGCCGCCCACCCGACCGGAGGGGCGGCTTCCGGCCATCGCGAAACGGACGTCGCGGCACCGGAAGGCTCCGCCGACCGGGCGGAGCCCGGCCGCGCCACCGCTGATCCCGGTGATGCGACACCGGGGGCCGATGTGCCCGCCGACCAGCAGACCGCGGCGCCCCGGCCCGGGCGCTCGCGGCGCGCGTACCGGACGGCGCGGCGCGAGGCGCCGCGTACCGCCGCGGCCGTCGCGGCCGGGGCGGCGCTCGCCATCGCCTTCCCGCCGTACGGAATCTGGCCGCTGTCCGTGCTCGCCGTGGCCGCGCTGAGCCTCCTCACCCGCGGCCGCACCGCCCGGCAGGGCGCCTGGACCGGCTTCGCCTTCGGCCTGCCCTTCTTCTTCGTGCTGCTGCGCTGGCTCCATGTGATCGGCTACGACGCGGTGTTCGGCCTCTCCTTCATCGAGTCCCTCTTCCTCGCCGCACTGGGCGCGGGCCTGGCCGTCACCTCACGGCTCCCGCTGTGGCCGCTCTGGGCGGCCTGTCTGTGGGTCGCGGAGGAGTGGGCCCGGGACCGCACCCCGTTCGGCGGGTTCCCCTGGGGACGCCTGGCGTTCGCCAACACCGGCTCTCCGTTCACGCCGCTGGCCGCCCTGGGCGGCGCCCCGCTGGTCACCTTCGCCGTCGCCCTGAGCGGTACGCTGGCCGCCGCCACGGCTGTCGGCCTCCGGCGCCTGCGCCGCGCCCCGCGGACGGTACGCGCGGCACTGCCCGGAGCGGGGGCCGCGGCGCTCGCCATGGCCGTCGGCGCCGCAGGCTACGCCGTACCCGTCCCCACCGCCGGGGACGATCATGTGGACATCGCCATCGTCCAGGGCAATGTCCAGCAGCCCGGTATGCACTTCCTGGGCCGCCCCATGAAGATCCTCGACAACCATGCCGACGCCACGCTCGAGCTGGCGAAGGATGTGAAGGCCGGCCGCGCCGAGCGGCCCGACCTGGTCATCTGGCCGGAGAACTCCTCCGATCTCGACCCCTTCCAGTACCAGGAGGCGTACGACCGGATCGACCGGGCCGTCAAGGCGATCGGTGTGCCCGTCCTGGTCGGCGCGCTCGTCGACCACCCGGGCGAGGAGGGCTACGTCGAGAACCAGGGCATCGTCTGGGACCCCAGGACCGGCCCCGGGGCCTCCTACACCAAGCAGCACCCGGTGCCCTTCGGTGAGTACGTCCCCTTCCGCGACCAGCTCAGCAAGGTCATCACCCGGCTCCAGCGGGTCCCGCGCGACTTCTACCCGGGCGACCACACCGGCGTCCTGCGGACCGGCCCCGCCCGGCTCGGAGACGTGATCTGCTTCGAGGTCGCCTACGACGAGATCGTCCGCGACACGACCACCGACGGCGCCCGCGCCCTCGTCGTCCAGACCAACAACGCCACCTACGGCCGCACCGGCCAGCCCGAGCAGCAGCTCGCCATGTCCCAGCTGCGCGCCATCGAGCACGGCCGCGCCGTCGTCACCGCCGCCACGAGCGGCATCAGCGCCGTCGTCGCCCCCGACGGCACGATCCAGCAGCGGACCGCGGAATTCACCCGGGACGTGCTCACCGCACGCCTCCCCCTGCGTGATGACACGACCCTCGCCGACCGCGTCGGCGCAGGTCCGGAGTGGGCGCTCGCTATGGTGGGCCTTCTGTCCTGCGCCGCCGCAATCGTGCTCGGCCGGCGGGGACGTACGGACGGGAAGGGGCAGCAGTGAACGACCGTGGTGGGGCTCCGCGCGGAGGAACTCAGCGGACGTACGGACCGCTCGGTACCGCATTGGTGATCATCCCGACCTTCAACGAGGCGGAGAACATCAAGCCGATCGTCGCCCGGGTGCGCGCCGCCGTGCCGGACGCGCACATCCTCGTCGCGGACGACAACAGCCCCGACGGCACTGGCAAGCTCGCGGACGAGCTCGTGGCCGAGGACGACCAGGTCCATGTGCTGCACCGCAAGGGCAAGGAGGGGCTCGGCGCGGCCTATATCGCCGGTTTTCGCTGGGGCATCGAGCGTGGCTACGACGTCCTCGTCGAGATGGACGCCGACGGCTCGCACCAGCCCGAGGAGCTGCCCCGGCTGCTCACCGCCCTCAAGAGCGCGGACCTCGTCCTCGGCTCCCGGTGGGTGCCCGGCGGCCGCGTGGTCAACTGGCCCACGTCCCGTAAGTTCATCTCCCGCGGCGGCAGCATCTACTCCCGTGTGCTGCTCGACATGCCCATCCGCGACATCACCGGCGGCTTCCGGGCCTTCCGCAAGGAGACGCTGGAGAGCCTGGGCATGGACGCGGTCGCCTCCCAGGGGTACTGCTTCCAGGTGGACCTGGCCTGGCGCGCGGTGAAGGCAGGGTTCCATGTCGTCGAGGTGCCCATCACCTTCGTGGAGCGCGTCCACGGGGACAGCAAGATGAGCCGCGACATCTTCGTCGAGGCGCTGTGGCGGGTCACGGCCTGGGGCCTGGGCCACCGGGCCAACCGCCTCCTGGGGCGCAGGAACCGCTAGGCCCTGTCAGCCGCTTCCCGCCTGGCCCCGTCGTGCGGCGGATGACGCCATGGGTCGGACAGGACCTGGCGGCTGCCTCCCGGGGTGCACAGGTTCGCGGAGAGCGACCGCTCCTCGGGCACAGGTTCACCCAGCGGTCCGCGGGCCCGGACAGCGCGCTGGGCGGGGGGAACCACGGGAACACGGGAACCACACGAACAGGAACCACGGGAACACGGGAACCACGTCCGTACGGCGTTCAGGGCTTGGCCAGCAGGCTGTCGTCGAGGCGGTCGAGCAGTTCCGCAGGATCCTCGTAGACCTCCGCCGCGCCCGCGTCCAGCAGCTCCTGCCGGGAGATACCGCCGGAGAGCACCCCCAGACAGGGCACGCCCGCCCGCTCGCAGGCGGCCACGTCCCACACGCTGTCGCCCACGAAGACGACCCGCCCGGCGGACGGGCCGGCCCGGTCGAGCGCCTGGAGCACCAGGTCCGGGGCGGGCTTGCTCGCGTCCACATCATCGGCGCTCGTCACCCCGCTCACCGCGTCCTCGGCCCCCAGCGCACGGCGCATCGCCTCCAGCTCATCACGGTGGGCCGAGCTGGCCAGGACGACGGTCCAGCCCCGGTCGGCGCAGGCCCGCAGCAGATCCGCGGCACCGTCCAGCGGGGCCAGCCGCGTCCAGTACTCGGCGTACAGGGTGCGGTGTCCGGCGCTGATGCGTTCGCCCTCACCGGGGTCGTGGTCCTCCCCGATCAGATGGGGGACCAGATGGTCGCTCCCCATGCCGATGGCGCGGTGACTACGGCTCATCGGCACCCGGTGGCCCGCCTGCCGGATCGCCTCCCACCAGGTCACGGTGTGCAGATAGGTGGTGTCCACCAAGGTGCCGTCCACATCGAACAGCACGGCACCCCGCTTCCCGTCGCGGCTCATGATGTTCCTCCTTCGAGCCCCCGGTGCCTTCCGCCCACGGGTACCACGACCGGCTTTGCGGCATGTTTCCGTTGGGGGCGTAGGGGCATCCGGGGCTTATGGTGCAAATCGGCTACACGATGATGACCGAGCAGGCGGGTCCGCGCGAACTGGTGGATCACGTTGTCCGCGCCGAGGAAGCCGGATTCGACTTCTCCGTCACCTCCGACCACTACTTCCCGTGGCTGGACTCGCAGGGGCACTCGCCCTACGCGTGGAGCGTGCTGGGCGCCGCCGCGCACGCCACGTCCCGTATTCCCTTGATGACGTATGTCACCTGCCCGACGATCCGCTACCACCCCGCCGTCATCGCCCAGAAGGCGGCGACGCTCCACCTGCTGTCCGAGGGACGCTTCCGGCTCGGCCTCGGCTCCGGGGAGAACCTCAACGAGCATGTGGTGGGCGGCGGCTGGCCTTCGGTCGACGTACGGCACGAGATGCTCGAAGAGGCGGTGGACATCATCCGCGCCCTCTTCGCCGGCGGCCATGTCAACCACCGTGGCACCCACTTCGACGTGGAGTCCGCCAAGCTCTGGGACCTGCCCGCTCAGCCCCCGCCCATCGGTATCGCGGTGTCGGGGGAGCGCTCCTGCGCGCTCGCCGGACGCCGCGCCGACCTCGTGATCGCCGCCGAACCGAAGGCGGAGCTGCTGGACTCCTTCTCCCGGCACGGCGGAGAGGGGAAGCCCCGGGTGGGACAGCTGCCCGTCTGCTTCGACCGGGACCGCGATGCCGCCGTGCGCCGGGCCCATGACCAGTTCCGCTGGTTCGGCGGCGGCTGGAAGGTCAACTCCGAGCTGCCCGGTCCGGCCTCCTTCGCCTCCGCCACCCAGTTCGTACGGCCCGACGACGTCGCCGCGGCGATCCCCTGTGGTGACGATCCCGAGGACTTCGTCGAGGCCGTACGTCCGTACGTGGAGGCGGGGTTCACCGAGGTGGCGCTCGTGCAGGTCGGCGGCGACACTCAGCCCGCCTTCCTGGAATGGGCGCACAAGACCCTCCTGCCGGAGTTCCGCGCGGCATGGTGAGGACGGGGGAGGGTACCTGTCAGCACGCGTAACGGAGGTGTTCCCCATGCCCGATCCGCGGATCAAGGACGAGAAGCCCTACCAGGCCCTGCGCCGCGAAGGCGCGAGCAAGGAGAAGGCCGCCAGAATCGCCAACGACTCCCGCGGATCGCGCGGGGGCGACGGGGCGTAAGGGCGGCAAGGCCGGTCAGTACGAGGACCGGACGAGGGAGGACCTGTACCGCGAGGCCAGGACGGTGGGCATCGAGGGCAGGGCCGGCATGTCCAGGACCAGCTGATCTCGGAGCTCCGCAACCGCTGAGCGGGCCGCCACGGGGCGCGAACCTGAGCCCGCCGCCACGGAACCGACGGGCACGGGCCTGGCCATGTGCCCGGGCCGTGGCGTGGTCGCGGCCGGGCCGGGGGCGGGGGCGCCGGGCCCGCGCGTGCCGCGCGGTGAGCGCTCAGTCCGTCGGTTCGTCCGGGGCGGGCTCCTCCGGGTTCACGCCCTCGGGCTGGGGTGTCCCCCGCGGCCCGGTGCCCGCCTCGTCGGTGTCCGGCACCGCCTCGTTCTCCTCCTCGGGGGACGGCTCGTCGGCGTCCCAGTGGTCGGGCGTCTCCGGGGCGCCTGCCTGCTGGTCCGGCAAGTCCCGGGGAATGCCTCCGCCGTGCTCCTCGGGTGCTTCCGTCGGTCGTTCGCTCATGACCCCATCCTCACTCGCATACGGGGATCCTGCCGGGCTCTGCTGCCGCCGCGACGAGTGGTCGCCCGCCCCGTACGGCACCTCCTCCGGCCTGCGCCGGGGGACACGCCGCCGCCGTGTGCTGCGCCGCACCGGACGCCACGACCTCCCCCGTACACCGTCCACGGCCCCGGCACTCGCGGGTACCCGGCGCCCGGGAGCGCATGCCGGGAGCGGAAGGAAAGATCGTCATGGAACTCGCCGTCGTCCTGGACTGTGCGCACCCGCGGAGTCTTGCCGCTTTCTGGACCGAGGCGCTCGGCTATCGCGTCGTCAGCACCCATCCGCCGTTCGTCCGCCTCACCGATCCGGGTCGTCGCGGCCCCGAGGTGCTGTTGCAGCAGGTGCCCGAGCAGAAGGTCGGCAAGAACCGGATGCACCTCGATCTGCGGGTGCCCGAGATCGGGCCCGAGCTCAGCAGGCTCCGTGAGCTCGGGGCGAGAGTGCTGCGCGAGCCGTTCGATGACCGCGGCTGGCTCACCGCGGTGCTCGCCGATCCGGAGGGCAACGAGTTCTGCCTGATCGTCCCGGTCGTCTGATGACGCCGGGCGAGGCCGTCCACCGCGCCGGTCCCGCGGCCGTCCGGGCCACGGGGGCGGCGATGTGCCCCGCCTGCGGACAGAACGCGAGGCAGCGACCGGGGCGGCCGAGCGGATACGGTCCGGCCGCCTACGCCCGGCAGGGCGAGGCGGGCCGCCGGCACTGACGGCAGCAGGTCGAGCGTTCCGTCCCGCAGCTCCCCCTCGGGACGTCACCGGGCAGGCGGCGGCTTGTCAGCGCCGGGCCCGGCTGCGCGCTCGTGCGGTACGGCGTCGCAGCGTGCGCCGCTCGTTCTCGTCGAGGCCACCCCAGACGCCGGAGTCCTGGTTGTTCCGCAGCGCCCACTCCAGGCACTGCTCGGTGACCGGGCAGTGTTCGCACACGGACTTCGCCTCCTGTGCCTGGAGCGCGGCGGGGCCCGAGGTACCGATGGGGAAGAAGAGTTCCGGGTCCTCGTCGCGGCAGGCAGCGCTCTGACGCCAGTTCATGGGGTCAACTCCGTTTCCGCGCCCGTCGGGGGCGCATGGTTGCCGGTCCGGCTCGCGTACCCGGGAGGGCGCCCGCAATGCACGGGCCCGGCGAATGCGCCGCCCCGGCGCTCCGATTCCGCCACCTGCCCAGGCACACTGGGAACCATGACGACCGGCACTCCGCACCAGCATCCGCCGCAGGGCGGTCGGCGCACCCGCCCGAAGCGCTCGCTCGCCCGCACCGTCCTGCCACTGGCTGTCGCCGCCTGGCTGCTGCTGGAGATCTGGCTGCTGATCGTCGTGGCCGACGCTTTCGGCGGGCTCACGGTGCTGCTGCTGCTCGTGGCCGGTGTGGTCCTCGGCGGCTATGTGATCAAGCGGGCCGGCCGCCGGGCCTGGCGCGGGTTCACCGCGAACCTTCAGCGGGCCCAGGCGGCGCAGGCCGGAGGGCAGCCCGGGGACGGGCCGGGGACCGATGACGAGAGCAGCGGAAACACCCTGCCCATGCTGGGCGGGCTGCTGCTGATGATGCCGGGGCTGATCTCCGACGCGCTCGGCCTGCTCTGTATCTTCCCCCCGACGAGGACGCTGTTGCACCGGACGATGGAGCGGTCGCTGTCCCGCCGTATGCGATCGGCGAGGGTCGGCACGCTCGGCGACGCCTTCCAGCAGTCGCGCATCCACCGCCCCGACGGCAAGATCGTCCAGGGCGAGGTCATCCGTGAGGACCGCACCGGTGCTGAACGGCGCGACGAGGACGATCCGCGCCCGCCGCTCACGCACTGACCGGGCGCCCTCACGCAGGGGGGCCGGGCTGAAGGGGCGGGCGGGCCGGGCAGGCACCCACACAGAGGCGCGGCCCGTGGGAAACACGCAGAGGCGCGGCCCGTGGGAAACACGCAGAGGCCGCGGCCCGTGGGAAACACGCAGAGGCGCGGCCCGTGGGAAACACGCAGAGGCCGCGGCCCGTGGGAAACCGGAGGGTGTCCCACGGACCGCGGCCTCGCGCTGCGTCGGCGCGTGCGCCTCGGCGCTACGCGGACTTGCGGTTGTCCCGCGGATGCACGGCGATGTTCATGGCTCCGGAGCGGAGGACGGCCAGCCTCTCGGCCAGCACCTCCTCGAGCTCCTCGCGGGTGCGCCGCTCCATGAGCATGTCCCAGTGCGTACGCGCGGGCTTGCCCTTCTTCTCCTCAGGGCCCTCGCCATCCACCAGGAGTGCCTGGGCGCCGCAGGCCCTGCACTCCCACTCCGGCGGAATTTCCGCCTCTACCGAGAACGGCATCTCGAATCGATGGCCGTTCGGGCATGCGTACTCCACCGCCTGGCGCGGGGCCAGATCGATGCCGCGGTCGGTCTCGTAGCTGGTAACCACGAGTCGCGTGCCGCGGAGAGCTCGCTCACTCATGAATCGTGCCTCCCGGGCTTGTAGCCCACAGGACAGGTGTCGCTGTCGTCGTCATCCGGTCAACGTCCGGTCGGCGGTGAAGATTCCCGTTCCGGGACATGCGTCGCCCGTCGTGCCGCCCCTTGTTGTACCCACCAGCGCCCGGTTTGTCACATCTGGCAGCAGATGTCACCCAGCGTTTCCATCTCTTTAGCGCGCAGTAACGGTCCATCCGGCAGGCCAAGGGCGTACACTACCGCCTTCGGCCGCCGACCCTAAATCCGGTCCGGTACGGGGTTGCCCGCCGCTGCCACCGCGCGGCGCACCGGCACCCGCGCGAGCAGCACGAATCCCAGCACGAAGAACACCACGAGCGAAATGATCGCGTCCCGGTAGTCCCCGGTCAGCTGGTAGGTCAGACCGAACAGCAGCGGGCCCAGCCAGCTCGTACCCCGGTCGCTCAGTTCGTACGCCGAAAAGTACTCGGCCTCCTTGCCGCGTGGCACCAGCTGTGAGAAGAGCGCGCGCGACAGCGCCTGGCTGCCGCCCAGCACCATCCCGATCGCTGCCGCGAGCACGAAGAACCAGACGGGCGTCTCCGCGGGCAGGAAGTAGCCCGCGCCGATCGTCACGGTCCAGGCCACCAGCGAGCCCAGGATCGTACGCTTCGCGCCGTAGCGCCGGGCCAGCCGCGCCATCCCCAGCGCACCCGCCACCGCCAGGATCTGCACCAGCAGAATGGCGCTGATCAATGTCGTCTGGTCCAGCCCCAGCTCCTGTGAGCCGTATACGGACGCCTGCGTGATCACGGTCTGCACCCCGTCGTTGTAGACGAGATACGCCACCAGAAAGGCCAGTGTCAGCGGATGGCGGCGCATATCCCTCAGCGTCGCGACAAGTTGGCGCCCGCCCTGCCCCAGGGAGCCGCCCCGCACCGGTGAGCCACCCTGCGCCGGGCCGTGACCGGGCGTACGCCGGTCCCGCAGCCGTCGCAGCGGGACGAGGGCGAACGCACCCCACCACAGCCCCGCCGCCGCCAGGCAGATCCGCACCGCCGTCCCCTCGGACACCCCGAAGGTCTCATGGCCCGCGTACAGGACGAGATTCGCTATCAGCATCAGCGCTCCGGCCGCGTAGCCGAGAGCCCAGCCCCGCGAGGAGACCGCGTCCCGCTCGTCCGGCTCGGCGATCTGCGGCAGAAAGGCGTTGTAGAGCACCATCGACACGGCGAGCGAGGCGTTCGCCACCACCAGCAGGAAGCCTCCGAGCAGATAGCGGTCGCCGTCGAGGAAGAACATCCCCGCCGTCGCCCCCGCTCCCAGATACGCGGCCGCGCCCAGCAGCGGCTTCTTCCGGCCCGTACGGTCCGCGACCGCCCCCGCCAGCGGCATCGCCAGCGCTGCCAGCAGTATCGAGGCCGAGACCGCGTAGGCGAAGAAGGACCCCGCCCGCACCGGGATGCCCAGCGGGTGCACATAGCCCTCCGCGTCCGCCGCGGCCTTGGCCACCTCCGTGAGATAGGGACCCAGAAAGACCGTCAGAACGCTCGACGAGTAGACCGAGACGGCCCAGTCGTAGACGTACCAGCCCCGCTGTTCCCGCTGCCGCTCGGCCGGCGTGGCCGTGGTCCCGGCCGCCGCGCCGTACGCGGTGTCTGTGCCCATCCGGGCCCCCTGTCGTCCCCGTTCGCCGCCGCGTCACGGCGGGGCCGGGGTCAGGCCCAGGCTCCCCGGTCGGTCAGTACCGTGCGCAGCGTGTCGATCCGATCGGTCATGATGCCATCCACCCCGAGGTCGAGCAGCGCTGCCATCCGCTCCGGCTCGTTCACCGTCCACACATGCACCTGCAGGCCGCGGGCGTGCGCGGCCCGTACGAAGGCGCGGTCCACCACCCGTATCCCCGACTGCCTTTCCGGGACCTGGACCGCGACCGCCGCCCGCCGCGGCCGCAGGGGCAGCCCGTACGAGCGCAGCCGCAGCCCGAGCACGCCACGCGTGCCGTACGACGTCGCCAGCCGCTCTCCCGCCAGGGACAGCGCACGCGCGATCCGGGCCTCGGAGAACGAGCCGACGCACACCCGGCCCCAGGCACCGGTCCTGCGGATGAGCTCGATCAGCGGGACCAGCGCCGCCTCCGCCTTGATGTCGACATTCCAGCGCGCCTCGGGAAAGGTCTCCAGCAGTTCCTCGAACCGGGGCAGCGGCTCGGTGCCGGCGACCCGGGCCCGTCGCACCTCGGACCACGGCAACTCCGCGATGCGGCCCCGTGTGTCGGTGACCCGGTCCAGAGTCGCGTCGTGGAAGGCGACCAGCACGCCGTCCGATGTGGCGTGCACATCGGTCTCGAGATAGCGGTAACCGGCGTGGACCGCGCGCCGGAACGCGGCCGCGGTGTTCTCCGGACCGTCGGCCGCCCCGCCGCGATGGGCGAAGGCGAGCGGGGCGGGGTGGTCGAGGAAGGGATGGCGGGAAGCGGTCACCGCGGCAGTATGGCGTGCCCCGATTCCCCGCCGTGCGCCACCACCCGGGAGTGCCCGCCCTGTGTCGTCGGGATGGCGAACACCCGCAGGAAGACCTGGGAGAGTGGCCCGATGGCGAGCGCGTACGCCACCGTGCCCACGCCGACCGCCCCGCCGAGCGCGTAGCCGGTGGCGAGGACGGTCACCTCGATCGCCGTCCGTACGAGGCGGACGGAGCGGCCCGTGCGCCGGTGCAGACCGGTCATCAGACCGTCCCGGGGGCCGGGCCCGAAGCGGGCGGAGATGTACAGGCCGGTCGCCGCGCCGTTGAGCGTGATCGCGAGGATCAGCAGCGGGACGCGGAGCGGCAGACCGTGGGCGCCCGGTACGAGCGCCAGGGTCGCGTCCATCGCCAGGCCGACCACCACGACGTTCGAGATCGTGCCGAGGCCGGGCCGCTGCCGCAGCGGAATCCACAGCAGCAGGACCACAGCGCCGACAGCGATCGACACCGTGCCGATGGACAGCCCCGCGTGCTCGGACACCCCTTGGTGGAACACGTCCCAGGGGTCGAGACCCAGCCCGGCGCGCAGTTGGAGTGCCGCGCTCGCGCCGTACAGGACCAGCCCGGCGTAGAGCTGGACGAGACGGCGCGTGAGACGGCGGGACCCGCTCGATCCGGACACGGAGAACTCCCTGAGGCTGGAGGAGGTGGTGGAAGTGGCCTGGCTCGTGTCACCCTGTGGCTGGGGACTGATGCAGTTCCATGGCCAATTCGGGGAAGGTGGACTGCAGGCGATGGGTCAGTGGACTTCAGCGGTGGGTGCCGCGCAACTCGCCCGGCTCCTCCGGTCGCAGACCGCCGGACAGGGGGCCCCGGCAGGCCGCCGGGTGCCCGCCTACCGTGCGCTCGCCGACGGCGTGCGCCTGCTCGTGCTCGAAGGCCGGGTCCCGGTCGCCGCCCGCCTCCCCGCCGAGCGGGAACTCGCCGCCGCCCTCGCCCTCAGCCGTACCACCGTCGCCTCGGCCTACGAGGCCCTGCGCACCGAGGGATTCCTCGAATCGCGGCGCGGGGCGGGCAGTTGGACCTCCGTCCCGGCCGGCAGCCCGCTGCCCACCCGCGGTCTGGACCCGCTCCCGCCGGACGCCGCCGAGTCGATGATCGACCTCGGCTGCGCCGCCCTTCCCGCCCCCGAGCCCTGGCTCTCCCGAGCGTTCCAGGGCGCCCTGGAACAGCTCCCGCCGTACGCCCACACCCACGGCGACTACCCGGCGGGACTCCCGGTCCTGCGCCAGACCCTCGCCGACCGTTACACCGCCCGCGGCATCCCGACCATGCCCGAGCAGATCATGGTCACCACCGGCGCCATGGGCGCCGTCACCGCCACCTGTCATCTCTTCGCCGGCCGCAGTGAGCGCGTCGCCGTCGAGTCGCCGTCGTACGCCAACGTCCTGCAGCTGATGCGGGAGGCGGGCGCCCGGCTGGTGCCCGTCGCCATGGCCGACGGGCTCGCGGGCTGGGACATCCCCGCCTGGCGGCAGGTGCTGCGTGACGCCGCGCCGCGCATGGCGTATGTGATGGCCGACTTCCACAACCCCACCGGAGCCCTCGCCACCGAGGAGCAGCGTCGTGAGCTGGTGGCGGCCGCCCGTTCGGCCGGTACCGTGCTCATCGCGGACGAGACCATGTCCGAGCTCCGGCTCGAGCCGGACCTGCAACGTCCGCGCCCCGTCTCCGCCTTCGACCCCTCGGGCAGCACCGTCGTCACCGTCGGCTCGGCCAGCAAGGCGTTCTGGGCGGGGCTGCGCATCGGCTGGGTGCGTGCCGCTCCCGATGTCATCCGCAGCCTCGTCGCCGCCCGCGCCTACGCCGACCTCGGCTCGCCCGTCCTCGAACAGCTCGCCGTCACCTGGCTGCTGGCTGACGGCGGCTGGGAGGCGGCGGGCGACATCCGCCGGGCACAGGCGCGGGAGAACCGCGACGCGGTGGTCGCGGCCCTCCGCCGGCATCTGCCGGACTGGGAGTTCAGCGTCCCGGACGGGGGGCTCACCCTCTGGACGCGCACCGGCGGCCTGTCCGGTTCGCGGATCGCCGAAGCGGGGGAGCGGATGGGCGTACGGGTGCCCTCCGGGCCCCGGTTCGGTGTGGACGGTGCCTTCGAGGGGTTCGTACGGCTCCCGTTCACGGTGGGCGGGACGCTCGCGGAGACCGCCGCCACCCGGCTCGCGGCGGCGGCCCATCTGGTGGAGACCGGCGCCCCCGCCGCCACGGAGGACCCGCGCAGCCTGGTTGCCTGAGTCCGGGAGTCCGGGAGTCCCTGAGGTCCGGAGTCCCTGAGCTCCCGAGCCCCGGGTGGCGCGGCAGGACGGCGGGCCGGTCAGCCGTCGGCCGCGTGTGCCGGTGACGGCTGGGCCAGGACGCCCAGCTCCGTCCGCTCCGGCAGCAGTCCCAGCACGGCCTGCCGGTCGGCCTCGCTCGTGGTGTCCTCGTACGGATCGGGCGTGGCCGGCACCTGGAGCCGGTGCACCGGGCCCGCGCCGAGCCGCGCATAGCCGCGACCGGGAGGGACATGGGCGCAGGGCGTGGTGTGGGGCGGCGCCTCCAGTACGGCGCCCGCCTGATCGGCCGTGGCCGGACCGAGCACGACGCGTGCCCTGGTGTGCGACCGTACGGTCTCGGTCAGTGACTCGACGCTGTCGAACTGGTCGGCGACGCACACCGTCACATGGGCCGCCCGCCCGTGCCGCAGCGGGATCCGCAGCAGCTGCTGCGGATCGGTCCGGCCCTCGGCGGCGGCGAGATGGCTGAGGACGGACGGCCGGTCCAGGATGATCCACAGCTGCCGGCGGGTGTCGTCCGGTGCCGGACGGCCGAGCCGGCGGGCCTGGTGGGCGGCGATCAGCCGGCGTTCGGTCTCGTGGGCCGCCCACTCCAGGGACGCCAGCGCGCCGACGAGCCCGCTCTCCACGGCCAGCACTCCCACCCGCCCGAGCAGACATGCGTACTCGCCCGTGCCGTTCCCGTCGACCACCAGGACCTCGCCGTGCTCCAGCGCCTGGAGGGCGAGTGAGCGCAGCAGGGTCGTGGTTCCGCAGCCCGGTTGGCCGACCGCGAGCAGATGCGGCTCCGTGGACCGGGGGCCGGTCCGCCACACCACCGGCGCCGCGTCGCGCGTCGTGTCACCCACGGCCACGGGAATGGTGCGCTGTACGTCGCAAAGGTCGGTGAAGCCGAGGACGGTCTCACCGGGCGAGGTGACGAAGCGTTGGGCGCGGATGTCGGTGGGGAGCGGCGCGAGCACCGTC
Organism: Streptomyces sp. 8N706; assembly: GCF_052245415.1. Lineage (NCBI taxonomy): Bacteria > Bacillati > Actinomycetota > Actinomycetes > Kitasatosporales > Streptomycetaceae > Streptomyces > Streptomyces sp. 8N706. The sequence goes on from NZ_JBQQBW010000015.1 coordinate 22,248, forward strand.
ATACCGAGTTCGTTCAACTCCTCGTCCCAGTCGAACAGGTACTCCCGTCCGCGCCCGCACTTGGCGTGCAGAAGCTGCTCGATCCGGGCCCGGGACAGGGGATCGCCGTCGTTGAAGTACGGCGGATAGCGCAGCTGGAGCCGGACGATCCGCCCGGTGTCGTCGAACTCGGGGCCGGAGAGGGCCTGCTGCCAGTCCCCGCCGTGCGCATAGAGCGGGCTCGGGTCGTCCGCCGTGGAGAAGTACGGCACCAGGGCTTCATAGAGGATCTGCAGCCGTCCGGTCTCCGCTTCGTCCGGACCCGCTTCGGCGCGGTCGCGGCCCGCCCAGGCGCCGGCCGCCATCAGCCCGAGCAGCGCGAGCACCGGCCCGTACGGCATGAGCGCGACCAGCACCGCGCCCGCCGCGGCCATGAACAGGGCGGGGCCGCGGCGGTCCTTCGGCGTCACGGACCACCGGCGCCGCCCGGCGGAGGCCAGACGGCGCAGTCCGCGGAGGACGACGACGAGTGGATGGAGGACATCCATGGTGGTGCGGGCCGTGGTGCGCCCGGCCGCGCGGATCCGGGCCATCGGCGCGCCGGTGGTGACGATGCGGGGCAGTGGACGCCGGGCCACGTCGGTCTCCTGATGTCGGACTGGTGGAGGTACGGTGCGTCAGAACTTGATTCCGCCCAGCAGGCTGGCCAGGCTCGCGCTGCCGGCCTTGATGCTCGGGGCGATGGCCGTGCCCGCGAGGAAGAAGCCGAACAGCGCGCAGACCACGGCGTGGGAGGCCTTGAGCCCGTCCTTGCGGAAGAACAGGAAGACGATGATGGCGAGCAGTACGACGCCCGAGACGGACAGAATCATGGGTTCTCCTGTGGGGTGGGGACGGCACCGTCACCGTGAGTTGCTTCAGGTTCGCAGCATGTGTCCAACCCGGCAAAGCGGCAAATGGGGGATTTGTCATGGAATTTAGCGCCCCTGGCGGAGCCGGAGTGCGCCGACCGGGCGGCGCGTCCCGCACCGTGGCGATCGCCGCCGAGGCCGGTACGACGTACGGGGGGCGGGCCGCAGTACGCTGTCGCCTCACTCGGTCGGGCGCGGAACCTGGAAGGCGGATCATCGGATGGGCACTCCGGAATCGGGAGACTCCGCAGGTCAGGTGGATCCGGAGGTCATCGAGCTCGCCGGCAAGGTTTTCGACTTCGCACGCTCCGGCGACGCGGCCGCCCTGGCCGCCTATGTCGACGCGGGTGTTCCGGTCAACCTCACCAATGACAAGGGCGACTCGCTGGTGATGCTGGCGGCCTACCACGGCCATGCGGGTGCCGTGGAGGCTCTGCTGAGTCGTGGCGCCGACCCCGACCGGGCCAACGACCGCGGCCAGACGCCGCTGGCCGGGGCGGTGTTCAAGGGTGAGAACGAGGTCGTCCGCGCCCTGCTCACAGGTGGCGCCGACCCGGCGGCGGGCACACCGTCCGCTGTCGAGACGGCCCGTATGTTCGGCAAGGCCGAACTGCTGGAGCTGTTCGGCGCCGAGTGACAGCGGGCTCACCCGCCGTCAGGAGAGCGGGCCCCACGGGTACCGGGAGGCGTTCCAGGGTCCCCGCCGCGGGTCGGGGCGGCCCGTACGGCCGCAGGCTCGGGGCCCGCGACCCCGGCCGGCCCGTCGAGCGGGACACGTCGGCGCGGCCCTGGTCCCCGGTCGGTCCCCGGTCCCTGGTCCCTGGTCCCCGGTCCCCGGGAGGTCCCACCCTCTCGGCCCGGCCGGAGGCGAGGGCCCGGGACGTGGTCACACACGCCTTCGCCGCCGCCCTGGCCCGGGACGCCCGGCGCTCGGCGGAGGTCGACCGCTGCTCCGGCTGGTCACGGCCGGCTCGGCCGGGTGACTTCCGGACGGAGTCCGGGGGAGGAGCTGTGCCCGCAGGCCTGGTGCTGTGACCGGGACGGTTGCCGGGAAGCTCGCGGCGTCCGGTGCGGTGCATCGCACGGCGGTGGGGGTGCCCCCGGACGGGGTCCGGGGGAGATCGCCCTCGTACTGGGGTCCCCCATGCCGAAGGCCAGGGGAGTACCCGGGCGACTCCGGCAACGCAGCGTGGGGGTCCCCCCAGCCTTCGGCCGGGGGCCCCCCACCCAGCGGTAGCTGGGGGAGTGCCGTGCCGGGCGTCGCGAGCGGTGAACCGTCCCGGTCGCAGCCCTACTAGCAGGGCCCGGCGGAGCCTTCGCGGCCGTGTCGCAGGCGTTCGGCCTGTCGTTGGCCCACTTCCGCGACCTTCCTCAAGTAATCGCCGATGAGGGCGAGTTCCTCATCGGTGTAGCTGTCGAGGACCGTGCCGAAGGCCTCGGCCGGGGCCCGCCATGCGTCGCCCACCGTGGTCAGGGCTCCCGGCGTCGGAGTGATCAGGGCACGCCTGCGGTCGCAGGGATCGGTGCGCCGTTGGACAAGACCGGCCCTCTCCAGGCGGTCCACCAGGCGGGTGGCCGAGCCGGGAGTCAGCCCGGTCAGTGTCGCGATCCGGCCCGTGCTCAGTGGCGTGGTCTCCAGGCCGAGGAGGCCCAGGCACTGCAGATCGGTGGGGTGCAGGTTCAAGTGGTCGGCCAGCGCCTGGTTGAGCAGGGTCCACGCGGCGTAGTGCCGGCGGCTTTCGACGGTGATCTGCTCCAGCAGCTCTCTTCGGTCCGTCACCGGCCGCCTCCGTACTCGCATATCGTTTGCGTCGCGCAACCTATGCGTGTGCAATAGGTGCGTCGCGCTTGCATTCTATGCGGCGTCACGTGCGCGATCCGCGTACGTCCGGACCGAACCGCCCCTGCACGGGGCGCCAACGACGAAGGCGAAACCACATGACCACGCTTGTCACCGGAAGCCGCGGCAGGGTCGGCCGCGCTCTCTTAGAGCTTCTGCACAGCCAGGGCCTCGAGGCCCGCGCCGCATCGAAGGCGCCGGAGGAACTCGACCTGCCGGACGGCATTCCGTCGGTCCGGTGCGACCTGACGGAACCGGACACCTTCCCCGCCGCCCTCGAGGGCGTCACCTCGGTGTTCCTCTATGCCGAAGCGTCCCGTCTCGACACCTTCCTCGAGGAGGCGGCCAGGGCGGGGGTCCGGCAGATCGTACTGCTCTCCTCGTCCTCGGTGCTCACACCCGACGCCGAGACCCATGCCATCGCCCGGCTCCATGTCGACGCCGAGAAGGCGTTGGAAGCCTCACCGATCGCCTCGACCTTTCTGCGACCGGGCCATTTCGCCACCAACGCGCTCCAGTGGTCCCGGGCCGTCAAGTCCACCGGCGCGGTCAGCCTCCCTTACCCCCACGCGTACACCGACCCGATCCATGAGGCGGACATCGCGGATGTCGCGCTGGAAGCCCTCAAGGATCCCCGGCCGGACGGCACCGCGTGGACCCTGACCGGACCGGAGTCCCTGACCTTCCAGGACCAGATCGACCACCTCGCCCGGGTGACGGGACGGCCTGTGACGGTCAATGCCGTGAGCCGGGACGCATGGAAGAAGGAGGCGGCCGCTTACGTGCCGGAGGCCTTCGCCGACGTACTGCTCGATGTGTGGGAGTCGACCGACGGCTCGCCGGTCGAACTCACCCGCACCGTCGAGGAGGTGACGGGCCACCCGGCCCGGTCCTTCGCGACCTGGGCGGAGGACCACGCGGACGACTTCCGCCCCTGAGCAGCTCGTCGACACGTCGACACGTCGACACATCGACTCGTCGAGGGGAGGGGCGGGCCTCACCAACCGGTCCTTCCCCCTCGGTCAGCCTCCCGGCAGCACGCACGCGGCGGCCGGAGCCGCGAACGGCCGCCCCAGGGGCTTCAGCCGGCCCGAGCCGCCGTTCACGGAGAACACGGTCACCGACCCCGACGTCTGGTTCGCGGCGAACAGTCGGCGGCCGGACGGCGAGAAGGCGATGTGCCGCGGCGATTCACCTCGCACCGGCACGGTGTCCAGCAGGCGCAGTCGGGCGCCCGCGTCCTCCACCGCGTAGCGGGTGATGCTGTCGTGCCCGCGGTTCGCCAGGTATGCGTGGGCTCCGTCCGGGGTGACCAGCAGCTGGGCCGGGTAGTTCCGCACCTCGCCGGTGCCGGTGGGCTGTGGGGTCCCCGGGGAGAGCCGGCCCGTGCGGCGGTCGTAGCGGCAGACCACGACCGTGTTGTCCAACTCATTGGCCAGATAGGCGAATCCACCGGACGGATGGAACGTCAGATGGCGGGGGCCGGTGCCGGGCGGCAGGGTGGCGTACGCGGTCTGTTCGAGGGTCCCGGCGGCGGGATCGAGCCGGTAGGTGTAGATGGTGTCGTTGCCGAGGTCGACGGCGAGCACATGGCCGCCGTCGGGGCTGGTGAGGACCTGGTGGGCATGCGGGCCGTCCTGCCCCGGCCCGGGCCCCGGGCGACTGTGCCGGACGAGATCCGTGCGCTCTCCCAGGGCCCCGTTCTTCTCGATGGGGTGTACGGCGACGCTCCCGGAGCCGTAATGGGCACTCAGGACGTAGCGCCCGCTGGGATGTACGGAGAGGTGGCAGGGGCCGGAGCCGCCGGTGTCGCGCGTGCCCAGCACCCTCGGCCTGCCGTTGTCATCGATAGCCATGGCGGTCACGCCGCCCCGCTCCTGCTCGTTGACCGCGTAGAGGGCCTTGCCCGAAGGGGAGAGGGCGAGGAAGGACGGGTTGGCGAGACCGGTCAGCTCCCCGGACGAGGCGATCCTGCCCGTCTCCGGGTCGTACGTCGCCAGCCCGAGGCCGCCGCCACCGCTGCCGGAGGTGTAGGCGCCGAGGTAGAGCGGCCGTGGCCCGGACGCGGACGAACCGCCTCGTGGCGAGGCGCGCGGGGTGTCCGGGGTGCGCCGGGTACCGCGGCGCGGATATGGCTCCTCGGCCCGCCCCTCTCCGTCCCCGCAGGCCGTCAGACCTCCGGCCGTCAGCCCTCCCGTCACGGCGGTGAGGAAACGACGGCGGCCCATGCTCGCGCCGTTCTCCGTGCGACCCATGCCCCTGTACCTCCCGTATTCCGCGGTCCGCCATTGTCCCGCCACGGGCCGGGGCAATCTCAAGGAGCATCTATGCATAAACCATTCCAAAGCGCACAATGGTACTGCTCGACCGGTGGTCGGGCAGCGTGTTCAGAGATGCAGGAACGAAGGAGGCGAGTCGCATGGCCGACCTCTCGCACCGCCCCGGTGACATCTCGGGTCACCCTGATGTCCATGAGATGAGGGACCGGTACGCGCGCATGCTCAAGGGGCCGGAGGCGGGAGCGATCGACGGAGTCGCGTTCCTCGCGGGCGTGTACTGCGCCATCTCCCCATGGACGGTCCACTTCTCGGGCGCGGAGCCCGAGCTGACCCTCAACAACCTCCTCCTGGGGATCGCCGTGGCCCTGATGGGAATCGGGCTGGCCGTTGCGCCGGAAAGGATCGGTGGGCTGAGCTGGACCCTCGCCCCGATGGGTATCTGGCTGATCATCTCGCCCTGGGTGGTCACCCGCTTCCCGGACGCCGGGATGATCTGGAACAACGTGATTGTCGGCGCCGTCGTGTGCCTGCTCGGAATGCTCACCGCGGGGGCGGTGATGAGGACTCGACGCACGGCATGACCCGGCTGGAGGCAGCCGGCCACCCCACCGGCTTCCTCCTGCCTTCCCGAGCGGCAGTCGCCGGCGGCTGCCGCTCACCTCTGTCCGCCGCTGTCCTCTGCCGCTGTCCCTCTGCCCCCTCCCGCCCACCGATGGAGCGGCGCCCTCTGTCGCGATGTCCTGCGTCGCGGTTCCGCGGTGATCCGATGGCACCGGAGAGGCGAGCCGGGAAGACGTACACGACGTCCGATTCCTTCAAGACCGGCCCGTCCCGCGCTGCCTACGCTCGCCGTATGACACCTCGATTCGATCTCATCGGCCTCGTCGTCGCCGACATGGCGGCGTCCCTCGCCTTCTACCGCAGGCTCGGCCTGGACATCCCGGCCGGTGCCGACACCCAGCCGCACGTCGAGGCATCCGTGCCCGGCGGACTGCGTATCGCCTGGGACACCACGGAGACCATCCGCTCCTTCGACCCCGACTGGACGCCCCCGCGGGGCGGACACCGTGTGGGCCTCGCCTTCGCCTGCGACGACCCCGCCGACGTCGACCGGACGTACGCGGCCCTCGTCGACGCGGGCTCCCCGGGGCACTTGAAGCCCTTCGACGCCTTCTGGGGGCAGCGCTACGCCACGGTCCTGGACCCGGACGGGAACGCCGTGGACCTCTTCGCCCCGCTTCCCCAGCCGTGACGGCGTTCGCCGGGTGACGGTGCGCTCCGTGACCGGGCGCCCGGCGGAAGCGCGTATCCGCGACCGGGCGTCGTGCGGCGGCGCGGTCCGCGACGGCGTGCCGCGCGACGGGGCGCCCCGTGTCCGGGCGCCCCGGGGATCCCCGTACCCGCGACCGGGCGTCGTGCGGTGGCGCGGTCCGCGACGGTGGGCCGCGAGGGCGGCGTTCGCCGTCACGGAGCGCCGCTGCCCGAGGGAGCTCCGCGTCGGGGCAGCTACGCCAGCAGCTCGCTGAGCGGCACGCCGGCGAAAGCCTTCACCTCTCGAGCCAGGTGTGCCTGGTCCGCGTAGCCCGCGGCTGCCGCGACGGCCGCGAACGGAGTCCCCTCGCGGGCGAGGTCCAGCGCCTGGTTCATCCGCAGCACCCGGGCCAGCGTCTTCGGGCCGTATCCGAAGGCCGCCAGACAGCGGCGGTGCAGTTGTCGCTCGCCCACACCGGCCGCCTCGGCCACCCCGTGGACGGACTCGCGCGCGCGGAGCGCGGTGATGACCGCTCCCAGCAGAGGGTCGGGCGGACGGACTTCACGCAGCCGGTCCGCGGCGATCCCCTCGAGAACACCGGCCGGGTCGGCGGCGTCGGAGACCCGATCGGCCAGCAATCTGACCCGCCCGCCGGGCCAGAGCGCGGCCAGCGGTACGCGCTGGTCCCTCAGCTCGTGCGCGGGTACGCCCAGTACGACCGGCCCCCGGCCGGGAGGGAACCGCAGCCCGACGTACCGCGTACCCGGTGAGCCCTCCGCCAGATGGGCGCGGGTGTCCGGGCCCGCCACGACCAGCTCGCCGCCCATCCAGATGAGATCGGTGCAGCCGTCGGGCAGGACCCGCTGCGGCGAGTCGTCCGCCGTCCGGGTCCACAGGACCGCGCCGGCCGTGGGGGAGAACCATTCCTCGTACACATCTCCCAGCATCACACCCGGCATCACCTCCCGGCGCGCGATGACGCCGCTCACCGGTCCGGCGGCGTTCCTCACCCGTTGGGGGGTGGGTGCGGGGTGTCTTTGTGTCGGGCCGTGTTGTCGCACGTGGTGCTGTGTCACCTGCGGAGTTGGGGCCATGGAGGCGGATGGGCTCGTCCGTTTGCGGGATGGGGAGAGGGGTCGCGGCGCGTGCGCTTGACGGGGTGTGGGGGTGGCATGGGGAGGGACGGCGCGGTTGTCGATTGCGGTCGGTGAGGTACCGCATCCGTGCCGAGGGAGTTCGTTCATGGGTATGGGTGTGCGTCTGGTGGCGGTGACGGCTTTGGCGGTTGTTGCTGTGGGTGGTTCGACTGTGGGGGCGGTCGCGGAGGACCGGCCGGGCTCCGGAGACCGGCCGGGGCCGAGGGACCGGGGGTCGTTGAGCGTGTCGCCGAGGTCCCCGGCGCCGGGCTCCGAGGTGACGTTGGTGCAGCGGGGCGGCTGCCGGGAGCGGACGGTGACAGCGGAGTCGGCGGGGTTCGTGCGGTCGGTGACGCTGCGGGACAAGGGGGGAAGCAACTTCGTGGGGTCGGCGCGGGTGTCGCCCCGGGCGCGAGTGGGGGAGACGTTCCGGGTACGGACGCGGTGCGGGCGTGGAGGGGCGTCGGCTGAGACGAGTTTCACGGTCGGGCACGGCGCGACGGGGGGCTCCAACGCGGGTGAGGGCGGAAGCTTCGCCGGGATGAGCGGGGTGGGTATCGCCGGGGGAGCGGCGCTGCTGGCGGCCGGAGGCGCCGCCACCGTCCTCGTCATGCGCCGCCGGAGCGGCCACAAGGCCTGAGCCCCCACGGCCATGACTCCGTCTCGCGGGCCCCCGCTCTCCGGCACGGACGCACCGCGGCCGTCCCGGAGCCCGGGGGTCCGCCGTGCAGCCGAGCCCCGACGGGCCACTCCACCGACCCACCACGCTACGACGTATGGAAAGGACACCCTGTGAGCACGGTAGATCTGCGCCGGGCGCACCAGCCCCACCCACGCCCCCACCTCGTCCGGCACCTCATATGCGGCGGTCTCCTGGGAGCGCTCTTCATCGTGCCCGCCGCGGGCGGTGCCCGGGCACTGGAGGGCGATCCGCCCCCGGCGCACCAGCACGGCCCCGAGCGTGACGCGTCCATGACCGACAACCGCGGTCCCGCCCTGGAGACGGAGACGCTGGACGACGACCCGTGGGAGGAGGAGCTCGACCAGGACCCCGAGGAGGGCTATGGAGAGGACTACGGGGACGACGAGACCGGATCCCCGTGGCAGGAAGACGCGGCCGATGAGGTCTCGGGCGCCTGGTCCCGGCCTGTCACCTCCGACAGTGTGTCGGCCGCCTACGGAATTCCGGGGGACTGGATCGCCGGGCACCACACGGGCATCGACTTCGCGGTCTCGGAAGGCACTTCCGTGAAGGCCATCGGCTCCGGGGTCGTCACGCGCGCCGGATGGGGCGGTGACTACGGCGAGATGGTGATGGTGAAGCTGGACGACGGGCACTACACCCTCTTCGCGCATCTCTCCGAGGTCGTCGTCAAGGAGGGGGCACGCGTGAGGGCGGGGACCCTGCTCGGATACTCCGGCAACACCGGCAATTCCACCGGCCCGCATCTGCACTTCGAAGTGCGCACGAGCTCCGCATACGGCTCGGACATCGAGCCGGTGGCCTATCTGGAGGCCAGGGGCATCCTTCTGTGAGCTCCCAGCCCTGAGGTCTCACCGCTCAGCGGCTGAGCTCCCAGCCGTCAACTCCTGGCAGGGAGCGTCCTTCTCACGACGGTGCCCCGCCGGGCCTCCCCGGCGGGGCGCCGTCCTTCCTCCCGGGCTGCTCGGCTCAGGACAGCTTGGCGCTGAGCGTGATGGTCGTACCCGCGAGTGCCTGGCTGACCGGGCAGTTCGCCTTCGCGTCCTCGGCGGCCGCCTTGAAGGCGGCCTCGTCCACCCCGGGGACCTGGCCCGCCACGGTGAGGTGGATCCCCGTGATACCCGTGCCCGGCTGGAACGTGACCTCGGCCTGGGTCCGCAGTCCCGTCGGCGGCGTACCGGCTTTGGCCAGGCCGTTCGACAGAGCCATCGCGAAGCAGCTGGAGTGAGCGGCGGCGATCAGCTCCTCCGGGCTGGTCTTTCCGCCGGGCTCCTCGGCACGGGAGGCCCACGTGACGGGGAAGTGCCCGACTCCGGAGGAGTCGAAGGTGACCTCCCCGGCCCCCTTCAGCAACTCGCCTTCCCACTCGGTGTGCGCGGTGCGCGTCGTGGCCACGATGACATCCTCCTGTGTACGAATGACCGTCAGCCTGATCGTCCGCCCCACAGGGCCACCATGGGTCCCCGACGCGCCGTAGGGCCTCTTCTCAGCGGCCGGGCCAGTGGGGACGGCGCACCAGGCTGATCCACTCGTGGTCGTAGTGGCCCGGTACGGCTCTGCCCTCCGACTCCCAGCTCTCGATCAAGGCGGCGTAGATCGGCGCGTCCGCCGGCCGGGGAACCGTTTCGCCCTCCGCCGGCCGACTCAGCGGCCTGCGCCGCCCCGCGGCCGGTCTGAGTTGCATCGCTGTCACAGTCAGCCAACGCGCCGCCCGCGCCCGGGTCACCTTCCCGGCCGCGCACTCACCCGCACCGGCGGAGCCTCGCACACGCCATCGAGGCCGCATGGCCGCAGGGCGGACCCGTCCCGCACCCGGAGGGCTGGGCCGGGAAACCGGAGGCGACCGCACCGCGAGCCCGGGCTTCGCAGGACTGCCATGATGCTGTAACACGGGCCCGTTGACCTGCTCCGGGGCACGCTGCCAGCATCGGCGCATGGCCTCATTCCTCTGTTGTACGGGCCGCTGAGACTCCGGGGATCTGTCCCTCCGGACAGCCCCCGTGGCGCGACGCCCGGTAAGCCCGCCGGAATCCATCACGCCGGTGTTGCCGTCCGGGCATCCCCTGAAGCGTGGGCGGCGCTCCGCCCCGCGACGAACCCGAGCCGGGGCCGCCCCCACGGCCGCCCGGCCCCCTGATCAGGGCCGCCTCCCTCGTCCGGCCGTCGAGGCCCGGGCCATGGCACCCCCTGTTGTGCCGCTGCCTTCCCGTCACCCTTGCCCTCCCACCACCGGAGCTGCTTCGCCATGACCGCACCCGCACACCCCACCGTCGACGTCGTCAAGATCGCCGGGAACATCGGAGCCGAGATCAGCGGAGTCGATCTCGCCGCCGACCTCGACGACGGCACGGTCTCCCTGATCCGCGGCGCCCTGCTCGAGCACAAGGTCGTCTTCTTCCGCGGGCAGGACCTCGACACCGCGTCCCACGAGCGTTTCGCCCGCCGCTTCGGCACGCCCACCGTCGCCCACCCCACGGTCCCGGCGCTCGACGGCGCACCCGCCGTCCTCGACCTGGACTACGGGCGGACGACCAGCCGCGCCAACCACTGGCACACCGATGTCACCTTCGTCCAGCGGCCCCCGCTCGGCTCGATCCTGCGCGCCGTCACCATCCCCCCGTACGGCGGCGACACCGTCTGGGCCAACACCGCGGCCGCGTACACGGACCTGCCGGCCGAACTGCGCGAACTGGCCAACCGGCTGTGGGTGGTGCACTCCAACCAGTACGACTACGCGGCCTACAAGCCGTCCGATGACGACGAGGCCGCACGCCGGCACCGCCAGGTCTTCACCTCGATCGACTTCGAGACCGAGCACCCGGTGGTGCGCGTCCATCCCGAGACGGGTGAACGCGCGCTCGTCCTCGGCGGCTTCGCCGGTCGCTTCGTCGGCTGGACCGCCGAGGACTCCCGTGAGCTGCTGCGTCTCTTCCAGACGCATATCACCGCTCTGGAGAACACCGTTCGCTGGCGCTGGGCGCCGGGTGACGTCGCCTTCTGGGACAACCGCGCCACCCAGCACTACGCGGTCGCCGACTACGGCACGCTTCCGCGCCGGGTCCAGCGGATCACCCTCGCCGGTGATGTCCCGGTGTCCGTGGATGGATCCCCCAGCCGGGCCGTGAGCGGCGACGACACCGCGTACAACACCGACCTCGTGCATCCGGCCGACGAGCGGTAGTCCGGCTCACCCGGTACCGGGTGCGGTAGGCGGGGTCAGCGTCCCGCGCTCCCGCCACCGGGGACGACGAACACCACGCTCGACCGGGGCCCGGTGCCGGTGGCGCTCTGTCCGGGGTCCAACGCGGGCCCCGGACGTCCGCCGCAGTCCGGATCGGGGAACAGCTCCGCGCGCTGCTCGCTCCCGTTGCGGAAGGCGGTCGCGGTACCGGCGGTCCCGAGGGCGTAGCAGATTCCGGTGCGCGGGGTGTCGAGGGACTCGGTGAGCTCTCCGGGGCCGTAGACGAAGGACAGCGAGGGCGAGGACCGCGGTGCCGCGGCGTCCGGTACCGCGCCGGGGGCGGCTGCTCCGCCGTCGGCGGGAGCCGTGAGCCGGGCGACGGCGAGAGCCGCCCCGAGGATGCCGGCGGCGGCCGCGAGGGACATCGGAGTGCGCATCGCATTCATAAGGGGATATTTCAGTTCATGTTCGCCGAAGGCAACCGCACTGCCGCAGGTGGTGGCCGGGCTTGCCCTCACTTCCGCAGAGGCCGCTCCTGTCGGAGGGGTCTCCCAACGACGCGCGACACCGCCCGTCCGGCTCCGGTCGCGGCGCACTGACGGCTCATCGGCAGTCGGCGGGGCCGTCGGAGACTGACGCTCCGTCGGCCCCGCGAGCCGTCGGCCGCACCGTAGGGGCGGGTCGGGCGCCTGGCGGTGGAGGGAGCGGTCCCCGGGACCGCAGTCGCGCCCGGCGAGGGCTGGACGGGGGATATGACAACCGGGTCGTCACACTCTTTTGGGGGAGGACGGCGGGTGATGCGGGGGTATCGCCCGTGCGGGCCGGAGTCTGGACACAGAACTGGACACCTGGACACCAGTGGTGAAAGGACTCTCCATGGCTCTGTCTCAGGCTCTTGGGGCCACCCATCTGGCCGTTGACCTCGGAACGTCCTGCACCAGGGTGAACGGGCCCCGGGGCGTCCGCTTCCGTGGCGCCTCGGTCCTGGCGGTGGACACCCGCACCGGCAAGATCATGGCGGTCGGCGATGCCGCCAAGCGCATGGCCGGCCGTACGCCACCGGCCATCGAGACGATCTCGCCCATCCGCCGTGGTGTGATCACCGACTTCGACGCGGCCACCCGGCTGTTGTGGCACGCCCTGGGGCAGCAGCACCGCGGACGGCTGCGGTCCTGGCTGCCGCCCCGCGTGGTGGCAGGCGTACCGGCGCAGGCCACCGAGGTGCAGAAGAGCGCTGTGGAGGAGGCCTTCCAGTTCGCCGGGGCCCGCTCGGTCCGCCTCGTCCCCAAGGCCACACTGGCCGCCATCGGCGCCGGGGTCCCGGTCTGGGACGCGACCGGGACCATGGTGGTCGACATCGGTGCGGGGACGACCGAGGTCGCCGCCTTCGCGTTCGGCAACATGGTGGCGGCGGAGTCCACCACCACCGCCGGTGACGCTTTCGGAGCGGCCATCAGCGGCTATCTGCAGCGGGAGCACGCGCTGGCTCTCAGCGCCGAGGCGGCCGAGGCTGTCAAGATCACCCTCAGCCGGGCGCTGGCCGCCGGACGGAACACCTGCCTGGAGGTGCGCGGCCGTGACCGGGTCAGCGATCTGCCCAAGTCCGCCATGATGTCGGTGGGCGAGCTGTTGCTGGTCGCCGCTCCGGAGGTCAAGCGGATCGCCGCCACCGTCATCAGTGTGGTCGGCCACTGCCCCGCGAGCGTCGCGGACGACATCATCGAACGCGGACTGGTGCTCACCGGCGGGGGAGCGCTGCTGGGCGGTCTGGCCGAGCAGTTGGGCCGGATGGTGGGGATGTCGGTCCACCTGGTGGATTCCCCGTTGCTGTCGGTGCTCGAGGGCGCCGTACGGTGTGTGGCCGACTCCGCTCCGTCGGGCCAGCAGCCGCTTCTGGCCCCTATGTGACCCCATATGGCCGACACCACGTCATATCGGCAGCCGTTACGCCAACCTGACGACTTATCGGATTGTCGTCCCGGATGGAGCAGGAACTCGCGGCACAGGCCGCACACCGTTCCTACGGTGCAGATATGGACATGAAGGCTGGACTGAAGACGCGGATCGCCGCGATGACCGTCGCCGCCGGGAGCCTGGTACTCGCCTGCCCGGCGGTGCCGGCGCATGCGGATGGCGAGGGGCAGCACCACGGCCGGACCGCCTCGGTCGGCGGGCCGAGGCTGAGCCGCCCCGGTGTGCAGGTCCTGCGGAAGCCCGGGGCCCCGCACCTCCCCTCGGACCTCTCGGCCCTGTCGTGGATGGTTTCCGACGCGGATACGGGGAAGGTGCTGGCGGCTCATAACGCGCACCGCAGGCTCCCCCCGGCGAGCACGCTGAAGACGCTGTTCGCGGTGACCGTGCTGCCGAAGCTGCCGCAGCAGGTGCTCCGCAAGGTGACCGCGACGGACCTCGCCGGGGTCGGCGAGGGCAGCAGCCAGGTCGGCATCCGGCCGGGGAAGAGCTACACCGTCGCGGACATGTGGCGCGGGGTGTTCCTCAGCTCGGGCAACGACGCCGTCCACGCCCTGGGGGCGATGAACGGATCGATGCCCAAGACGATCGCCCAGATGAAGGCCAAGGCCCGCGCGCTCGGCGCTCACGACACCCGGGTGGTCTCCGCCGACGGATACGACGCCCCGGGACAGGTCTCCTCGGCGTACGACCTGACGCTCTTCGCCCGTGCGGGTCTGGCCCGGCCCGACTTCGTCCGCTACTCCTCCACCGCGGTGGCGCGCTTTCCGACCGGCCGGAAGCCGAACGGCAAGGCGACCGGTTACTTCCAGATCCAGAACACCAACCGGCTGCTCGTCGGCGCCCCGGGTCTCGACCGGTACCGCGGCCTGATCGGGGTGAAGAACGGTTACACCAGCCATGCCGGCAACACTCTGGTGGCCGCCGCCCGCCGCGGCGGGCGGACGCTCGTGGTCACGGTGATGAATCCCCAGTCGGGCGCCTTCAACGCCGTTTACCACGAGGCCCGCTCCCTGCTCGACTGGGGATTCGCGGCGTCCGGCAAGGTCTCTGCCGTCGGCACGCTGTACGGCCACCGCGGAGGTGCCGCGGCGAAAGCCGTGCACCGGCCGGTCAAGGACGCCGGGACCGCCGTCAGCCATGCGGCGGCCGTCGCCGTACCGGACGACAAGCCGCCCACGGTCTGGTTCGCGTCGGTCACGGGCGCCCTGTTGCTAGGTGGTACGGGCTGGGTCCTGTACCGCCGGCGGCGCACCTTCGGCGGCCGTTGGCTCTGAGGTCCGGGCCGCGCCGGCCTCGCTCGGCGGGCGCCGCGGCCCCGCGCGTACGAGCGGGGCCCTCGTCCGCGTCGGCCAAGGTTGGCCCCGCTCGCCGCCCTGCACGGCCCCCCACCTACCGCTGGTTGGGGGAACGGAGGCTGAGGGAGTGCCCCGGTTGCGGTGCCCGGACGGCCGAGCAAGCCCTCCCCTTGGCCTTCGGCATGGGGGACCCCAGAGGCCGGTCCGGCGCCTCGCAACGATCGCAGCAGGTCATCTCGCTACCGGGCAGCCTTGACTGACGCGGCACCGGCGGGGAAGTCGTCGTGTCAATGAGCGCACCACAGGACGGCGGCGCCACCGGGCAGCGCGCCGATGACAGCACGACCAAGGTGACGGTCTTCGTGGCACTGGCCGCCAACCTTGTCATCGCCGTGGCCAAGGCGGTCGGCGGGGCCCTCGCACACTCACCGGCCCTGCTCTCGGAGGCCGCGCACTCCGTCGCCGACAGCCTCAACGAGGTCTTCCTGCTGGCCTCGCTGAAGCGCAGCAAGCGGAAACCGGACGCCGACCATCCCTTCGGCTACGGCAAGGAGCGGTACTTCTGGTCCCTGCTCGCCGCCGTCGGCATCTTCGTCATGGGAGGCTGCTTCTCCTTCTTCCAGGGCATCGAGGCCCTGCGGTCCACCGGTACTGGCGAGACCCGCGGCGGTTATGCGGCCGGGCTCGCCGTCCTGGGGGTGGCGCTGGTCGCCGAGGGCACCTCCCTGGCCAAGGCGCTGCTCCAGGTCCGCGGCCAGGCGCGGCGCGAGGGCCGGGGTATGCTCCGGCAGCTCAGGGCGGGGATGGATCCCGCGCTGCGTACGGTCCTCGCGGAGGACAGCACGGCCTGTCTCGGCGTGGTCCTGGCCATCGTGGGCATGGGCCTGCACATGGCGACCGGGAAGGTGGTCTACGAGGCGTGGGCCTCCCTGCTCATCGGCGGGCTGCTGGTGTACGTGGCGTACCGGCTCGGCGCGGAGGCCCGTGGGCAGCTCATCGGCGAGGCCGTGGACCCGCAACTGCGCCACGCCATCCGTGAGTTCCTGGAGTGGCAGCCGGAGGTCGACACGGTGACCACGGTGCTGACGATGCGGCTGGGCCTGGAGGACACCCTGGTGGCGGCCCGTATCGACCTGGTGGCGGGGCTGGACAGCGAGGAGGTCGAGGAGGTCTCCGAGCGCATCAAGGAGGCGATGCGGGAGAAGCTTCAGGTGCAGGGTCAGATCTTCCTCGACATCACCGAGGCCTCGGCGGCGGACCGACTCCGCGCACGGCGGGAGCGCCAGGCACTCGAGCGGGCCGCACACGCGGGGACGGAGCCGGCCGAGCGGAACGGAACCGCAGGCCCCTGACCATGGCAGGGCCGCTCCGGCCGGGCTCGCCGCGGGCCGGCCCGCCGCTCCGTCCGCTTGCGGCCCGCGGGAGCTGATCTGCCGGTTCCGCCGGTTTCGCTGGTTCAGACGGCGGGTCAGACTCCCGGCCGGTCCCGCGGAATCCGCTCCAGCAGCGTCCGCATGTCGTCCGCGTGCTCCTCCTCCTGCGCCAGGATCTGCTCGAAAATCCGGCGCGTGGTCGGATCACCGGAGCCGATCCACTGGGCGATCTCCGTGTACGCGGCGATCGCGACACGCTCCGCCACCAGATCCTCCTTGATCATCTCCAACAGGTCGGCGCTGGCGTCGTACTCGGCGTGCGCCCGCCGGGTCAGCGTGTCCGGGTTGAAGTCGGGTTCGCCGCCCAGCTGGACGATGCGCTCGGCCAGCATGTCGGCGTGCTGCTCCTCCTCCTGGGAGTGCTGGAGGAATTCGGCGGCGACCGGCTCGGAGTAGAGGCCGGTTGCGGTGTAGTAATGCCGCTTGTAACGGAGTGTGCACACGATCTCGGTGGCCAGAGCCTCATTGAGGACCTGGACCACCCGGCCCAGATCCGCGCCGTACGCGTCGGTCACCGGGCCCTTGCCGATCTCATTGCGGGCCCGGTCCCTGATGGTCCGGATGTCGGTGAGGAACTCTGCCATGTCTGCAACCGCCTTTCTCGGTGCCGAGCAATCGCCGTGCTTGCTGCGGTTACCCGATGCGTCCGGATTGCACGCCCCTGTTCCCGCGGTTCAGCCGGGCGGCCGTATCGGGCCCGCCGACCCTGCCGAGCCCTGCCGCCCCGTCGGCGAACACCACGATGGTCCGGCTCGAACCCCTGTGACCGGCGCGGTGCTTGAACGCCTCTCCAGGTGCGGGTGTGGTCCGGCCCGTGACCTCAGGACGTGTCGTCCTTCGGGGAACTGCCCGCCGGCTTCTCCAGCGCGACCGGTGGAAGGTGGTCGCCCACGAGGGTCCGGGCCCACCAGTCCCCGCTCTCCCGCCGCTCCTGCCGCGTGGTGAACCGGTAGGTGTAGATCCGTGCGCGGACATGGGTGGGCGGGGCGTCGGGAAAGGGGTTGGAGCGCAGAAGCCGCAGCGTGGCCGGATCGTTCTCCAGCAGCCTCTCGACGAAGGGCAGGAACCACGAGCGCGAGTAGGCCGGCGACAGCGCGGCGAACCACATCAGCCAGTCGAGCCGCAGATGATAGGGCGCGAACTGGGGCGGCAGCCGTGCGGGGTCGCCCGGCTTGCCCTTGAACTCGTACTCCCGCCACACGGTGTCCGGCGTGACCACCGGCTCGTCGGTCCCCTCGACGACCACCTCGCGGCGGGTGCGGCTGATGGAGCCGAACGCGCCGTAGGTGTTGACCAAGTGGAACGGGTTGAAGGACCGGTTCATCTGCTGGTGGCGGGAGACCAGATTGCGCGCGGGCCAGTAGCTGAGCACCACGACCAGAGCAGTGGCCGCGATCACCACGGCCTCGAACCAGCCCGGCGCCAGGGCGAGCGCGGGTGGCTCGGGCAGCCCCAGTACGTCGGCGGCCGCCTCACCGTCGATCGCGGGCACCGCGAGGATGATGGTCAGCCAGTTCAGCCAGGCGAAGTTCCCCGACAGTACGAGCCAGAGCTGGGTGACGATGATCCCGCCCGCGGCGATGCTCGCCACCGGCTGCGGTGTGAACAGCAACACCGGCAGGCCGAGCTGGGCGACATGGTTGGCAGCGACCTCGACACGGTGCAGCGGCTTCGGCAGATGGTGGAAGAACCAGCTGAGCGGACCCGGCATCGGCTGGGTCTCATGGTGGTAGTGGAGACAGGTCAGATCGCGCCAGCAGCGGTCACCACGAATCTTGATGAGCCCGGCGCCGAACTCCACGCGGAAGAGGAGCCAGCGCAGCAGCCACAGCACGAGGACGGGCGGCGCTGTGCGCTCGTTACCGAGGAAGACCGCGAGAAAGCCCGCCTCGAGCAGCAGCGACTCCCAGCCGAAGCTGTACCAGGTCTGGCCCACGTTGACGATCGACAGATACAGCACCCACAGCAGCGCCCACATCAGCATCGAGCCCCACAGCGGGACCGCGTCGGCCGCCCCGCCCAGCACCGCCGCGGAGAGCGCGGCACCCGTCCACGCGAGGGCGGCGAAGAGGCGGTCGGAGTAGCGGAAGTGGAAGACGCTGGGCGACTGGCGGAACGGCACCCGCTCCACGAAGTACGGCACGGGGAGCATCCCGCGCTCACCGATCAGGGCCCGGAACTGGTTCACGGCGGTCAGAAAGGCGACCAGATAGACGGCGGCGAGGGCCCGCTGGAAGACCAGTCGGCTGAGCCAGTAGTCGGAATCGGTGAACCACTCCATGCCGGCTGCTCCTCGGACCGCGTCCTCCGATGGGCCATGTCCCTACCACCCGTACCCCGGTGGCGAAGCTCGATGGTGGGGCAGGAGGGCGTACTTCATCCGCTCGGCGGCGGAGGTCAGGGGGTCGGTCAGGTGGAGGACGCCGACTTCTCGTACTCCTTGAGGACCTCCTCGGTCAGGCCGTCCATGACGAGTTCGCCCTTCTCCAGCCACAGCACCCGGTCGCAGGTGTCCCGGATCGACTTGTTGTTGTGGCTGACCAGGAAGACCGTGCCCGCCTCCTTGCGCAGTTCCCGGATGCGCTCCTCGGAACGCTTCTGGAACTTGCGGTCCCCCGTGGCCAGCGCCTCGTCGATCATCAACACATCGTGATCCTTGGCCGCCGCGATCGAAAAACGCAGCCGCGCCGCCATCCCCGAGGAGTACGTCCGCATCGGCAGCGAGATGAAATCGCCCTTCTCATTGATCCCCGAGAAGTCCACGATGCCCTCGTACCGGTCCCGGATCTCCTCACGCGACATCCCCATCGCCAGACCGCCCAGGATCACATTCCGCTCACCGGTCAGATCGTTCATCAACGCCGCGTTCACCCCCAGCAGCGAGGGCTGACCATCGGTGTAGACCCTCCCCCGCTCCGCCGGCAGCAACCCCGCGATCGCCCGCAGCAGCGTCGACTTCCCCGAACCGTTCGAACCGATCAGACCGATCGCCTCCCCCCGGTACGCCGTGAACGTCACCCCCCGCACCGCATGCACCTCACGCACGCCGGATCCGCTCCCGCCCCGCCCGACCATCCGGGCCAGCGCCGCCGTGGCACTGCCCTTCCCCCGGGGGCCGCCATGCACCCGGTACACGATGTGCAGATCGTCAGCGATCACGGTGGGGACCCGTGCCTCGGGGGTACCGCTCTCTTCAGCCACGGCCGTAGCGCTCCTCCGCCTTCCAGAAGTACACGAACCCGCCGATACCGATCACCAGCGCCCAGCCCGCGCCCAGCGTCCACGCGTACGGGGGCAGCTGTCCCGACTGCCGGAAGCTGCCGATCAGAGCGAACCGCATCAGATCGATATGGATCGCGGCCGGATTCATGTCCAGCAACCACTGTACGAAGCCGGGGACGCGCCTGCCCGCGGTGAGGTGGCCGATGCTGAACATCACCCCGGACGCGTACATCCACGCCCGCAGCGTGAACGGCATCAGCTGTGCCAGATCCGGCAACCGGCTGCCGATCCTGGCCATGAACAGCGCGAGTCCGGCGTTGAACAGGAACTGCAGCAGCAGCGCGGGGGCGGCCAGCAGCCAGGCGAGATGCGGCCTCTCGCCCCACCCCAGCACGAGGGCGAGCAGGACCACCATCGAGTACAGCAACTGCTGCAGTTGCGTCAGACACAGCGCGATCGGCAGCGAGGCCCGCGGAAAGTGCAGCGCCTGTACGAGCCGAAGGTTCCCCGAGATCGCCCGTGTGCCCGCCAGCACCGAATTCTGCGTGAAGGTGAAGACGAACACTCCCGTCACCAGGAACGGCACGAAATCCTCCACGCCGTGCCGGGTCCCGATCAGCACGCCGAAGATCAAGTAGTACACCGCCGCGTTCAGCAGCGGCGTCACCACCTGCCACCACTGTCCCAGTCGAGCCTGGCTGTACTGGGCATGCAGCTTCGCCCGCGAGAAGGAGACGAGGAAATGCCGCCGCCCCCACAGCCGGCCGACGTACTCCGGCAGGCCCGGCCGAGCGCCGCTCACCGTCAAGCCGTACTGGGCTGCCAGGGCGGCGGGGGATCGGTCCATGGTGTGCGCTCCCGTGAGTCAACGACAGAACGCAACCGTCCCGTCGTTTCGTCAAGCTAGGCCATCTCTGCGACGCAACGCAACCGTTTCGTCGTGGCGCGGGTAGAGTGAGCGCATGCCACCAGTGGACAAGCCGATCACCCGCCGCGTCCCCGCCGGAGCCGCCGTCCTCCAGGAGGACGTCACCGCGGCGATCCGGGCCGCGGTGTTCCAGGAGCTCGCCGCGGTCGGATACGGGCGGATGTCCATCGAGGCCGTCGCCCGCCGCGCCGGAGTCGGCAAGACCGCGGTGTACCGCCGCTGGCCGTCCAAGCTGCAGATGGTGATCGGGGTGGTGTCCGCCGTGGCGATCCAGGACACGCCCGCACCCGACACCGGCAGCCTCCGCGGCGATCTGCGGGCCCTGCTGGGATCGACGGCACAGGCCCTGCGGCACCCCCTCGCCTCCCAGATCGTGCCCGACCTGCTGGCGGAGGCTGCCCGCAACGGTGAGATCGCGCACACCCTCCAGTCCGCCCTCATCAAAGCCCAGGAGAGCGTGGGCGGCGCGATCGTACGCAGCGCCGTCGCGCGGGGCGAGCTGCCCGAGGACACCGACGTCAGGTTCGCTCTGGACACGGTCATCGGCCCTCTCTACTGGCGGCTGGCCGTGGTACGCACCCCGCTGCCCGACCGCTATCTGGACCGTCTCGCCCGGACCGCCGCGGCCGTCCTGGAAGCCGACCGGGCCTCCTGACCCGAGCAGCGCCCCCGCCGGTCCCGGGTGACCCCGGGCTCCTGGCTGTCCGTCCGGCTTCGCCATGGCAGGCACGGGACGACAGTTCAGGATGCCGTCGACGGTCGAACATGGGTCCAATGGGGGTACCAGGTGTACGTCCACCCGGCGACGCCTGGCAGTGGCGTTCGGAGGCGAGGAGGCACTCGGCCATGACTACTGCGCCCCGGTTTCTGCGGTCCCTTCCGGTCGCCTACCGCGATCGTCTGATGGAACTGGCCGAGGAGGTGTCCTTCCCTCAGGACGCCCGGATCTTCGAAGAAGGGGGGAAGGCGGCGGGGTTCTGGGTGATCCGCTCCGGCGCCGTCACCCTCGACCTGAGCCTGTCGAGCCGGCGGCGAGCGACCGTCGCGACCTTGGGGCCGGGCGATCTGCTGGGGTGGTCGTGGCTGTTCCCCCCGTATGAATGGGACTTCGGCGCCGAGGCGCTGAGCCCGGTCCGCGCCTACGTGTTCGACGGGGACGACGTACGGGATCTGTGCGACGAGGACCCCGCACTCGGCGTCGTCCTGATGCGTACCTTCGCGGAGATCCTCGCCCACCGGCTGCAGACCGCCCGGACCCGGCTGCTCGAACTCTCCCCGTACTCCGCGACGTAGCCGGGCTGTCGTCGGCCGTGGAAGGGCGGGCCGGAAGCGGTCGGCTCCCGGACGGGCACCGGACGCGGCTTCCCGGGCGACGGAGCGGCAAGGCGGCTGCCCTTGCCCGCGAGGCCCTCGATGAGCTCGAACTCCGCGCCCGCGAGGACGACTTCGCCGCGCTGCTGGCGTAGCCGTTCCCGGGCCCGGCACAGAGGGTCCTCGGCGGGGCCCGAGGGGGCCCGGGGCGACGAGCAGGGGTAACGGATGTGTGGATGCGTACGGCCCGGGTACACGGCTCATCGTCCAGCCACGACATACGACATGGGAGGGCGTAGTGAGCATCACGGCATCCACCGGTTCGGTCGACCTTGAGCTGAGCGAGACCTCGCAGGCAGCTGAGACGACGCTCGCGGGCCTGCCGTGGATCGAGGACGCGACCCAAGTGGCGCCTCAGGACGCCCGGGCGCTGTCGAAGATCTTCTTCGACCGTCTGGCCGAGCTGGAGGAGGGCACCCACGAGTACCAGTACGCCCGCAACACACTGATCGAACTCAATCTGTCGCTCGTGCGGTTCGCCGCCGCGCGCTTCCGCAACCGGGCCGACGAGATGGAGGACATCGTCCAGGTCGGCACGATCGGCCTGATCAAGGCGATCGACCGGTTCGACCTGTCGCGCGAGGTGGAGTTCACCACCTTCGCCGTCCCCTACATCGTCGGCGAGATCAAGCGTTTCTTCCGCGACACCAGCTGGTCGGTGCACGTACCGCGCCGTCTCCAGGAGCTCCGGCTGGAACTCGCCAAGGCGACCGACGAGATGTCCCGCACCCTGGGCCGGACGCCGACGACCGCGGAGCTGGCCGAGCATCTGCAGCTGAGCACCGAGGAAGTCATCGAGGGAATCGTCGCGAGCAACGGCTACGCCGCCAGCTCCCTCGACGTCCCGGTCGACGAGAATTCCGACAACGGCGGTGGCACCTACGCCGACCGACTGGGCGATGTGGACCCCGCCATGGAGGGTGTGGAGAACCTGCAGACCCTCAAGCCGCTCATCGAAGAGCTCGGTCCCCGCGACCGGAAGATCCTCCAGCTGCGGTTCGGTGAGGAACTGACCCAGGCGGAGATCGGCGCCGAGCTCGGTGTCTCCCAGATGCATGTGTCACGACTGCTGTCGAAGGTGCTGGCCCGGCTGCGGGCGGGACTTCTGGCCCAACCGTGAGCCCGTAGCGGTGAACCGTATCGCCCGGGCCTGAGCCCGTGGAACGGACGCCTGGCCACAGGAAGCACAGGTGCGCCCCCTGGCGGCCGGAGGTGAACGGCCGCCCAGGGGGTGCCGGTGCCCCGGCCGCCGGACCGTTCCGGAAGCGGCGGCTGCCCGCCGTGCCCAGGCACGGCGGGAACCCGCCGCTACGCGCTACCCGCCGTGCCCCGGCGCGGGTTCGGCGCGCAGCCAGATCGCACGTACGGTCTTCCCCTTGGGCTGGTGGAGAACCTCCACGCGGGTGGCCAGCCGCTGGACCATATGCCACCCGAGCCCGCCGCCACCGGTCATGTCCGGTCTGCGCGCGGTGGGGAGGACATCGCTGGCGTCGTCCAGCTCGACCACGAGCCGGCTGCGGAACGCCTGGACGCGCAGCCGCCACCAACCGGCCGTGTGCTGGGCGGCGTTGCTCACCAGCTCCGACACCACCAGCATCACGGCATCCAGGTCCGCCCAGGGGCAGACCTTGGTCAGGAAGTCGGCCGTGGCGTGCCGTGCCCGGGCGCTGTCCGTCTCATCGGACTCCATCACTACCATGCGTTTTCGCCTCCTCCGTTCCCCGACGTCTGCCCACCGACTGCCGTTCCATGAATGTCCTTTCGGCGCCATGCTCATACGGCTTCCGGGAGCCCGGAGCAGGCCGGAGCAGCCCAGCAGCCCGGAGCGGCCCGGAGCAGCGGAGCTCAGGGTGCGGCACGGGGGGCGGGCTGCGCGGTGTGCTCGTCGGGGTGCTTCCGGGACAGCGCCGACGGCCACCAGTTCCAGCGGCCGAGCAGGATGACCGCGGCGGGCACCAGAAGCACCCGGACCAGGAAGGTGTCCAGCAGGATGCCCATGGCGATCGCGCCGCCCAGCTGCTTGATCTCCTCCGTCGCCCCGTCAGCGCGGAGACCCCGAACGTGGCGGCCAGGATCAGCCCGGCCGAGGTCACTGTCGTACCCGTGGCGTGCAGCGCCAGGGCGACGGCCCGCCGCAGGGGCAGCGTGCGGGCCTCCTCCCGGATGCGGCTCGGCGGACGGCGAACGCGCCGATCGCATGCATGAAAGCGTGCAAGGCTGCCTCCTGCGGCGGAGGCCCCAGACCGTCCGCGAGTCCTCTACAGATTTGCCCCCCGGCCGGGGTCCGGCAACGCCGGAAGCAGTGCGTCGGGGGTGATGGGCAGGGCGCGGGGCCGCACTCCGGCCGCGTCATGGACGGCGTTCGCCACCGCCGCCGCGGCGCCGACGATGCCGATCTCGCCGATCCCCTTCGCCCCCATCGGGTTGAGGTGCGGGTCCTCCTCCTCGACCCAGTACGCCTGCACGTCCGGTACATCCCGCGAGACGGCGACGTGGTAGGCGGCGAGGTCCCGTTCGGCGTGGTCCCCGAAGACCGGGTCCATCGTGCTGCCCTCCATCAGCGCCATCGACACGCCCATGGTCATGGCTCCGATGAACTGGGAGCGCGCCGTACGGGGGTTGAGGATACGGCCCGCGGCGAACACGCCGAGCATCCGGCGGACCCTCGTCTCGCCGGTGTCCCGGTCGACCTGGACCTCGGCGAACTGCGCCCCGAACGACCGCCGTGCGTAGGCCTCCGAGAGCGCTGCCACCTCGTCCCTGGTGTCCACCGACACCTTCCACCCGGCCTCGGGCAGCGGGCCGGGGTGCTCGGCCAGATGGCTCGCGAGGGCGCGGGCCGCCTTGTGCACGGCCCAGCCCCAGGACGCGGTGCCCACGGAGCCGCCCGCGACCGGTGCCTTGGGGAGATCGCTGTTGCCGATGTCCATCCGGATCCGGTCGGGCGGCAGGCCCAGTACGCCGGCGGCGATCTGGGCGAGGACCGTCCGCGCACCGGTGCCGATGTCGGTGGCGTTCACCTCGATCCGTACGTCCCCCGAGGTCTCCGCGTGCGCCGCGGCGTACGACGGGACGACGTCGGCCGGATACGTCGACGCGGCCATGCCGGTTCCGATCAGCAGGCGGCCCCGGGCGTGGGTACCGGGGCGCCGGGGACCGCCGTCCCAGCCGAAGCGACGGGCCCCCTCGCGCAGGCACTCCGTCAGATGACGGCTGCTGAACGGCCGCCCCGAGTCCGGATCGGCGTCCGGCTCGTTGCGCAGCCGCAGTTCGACGGGGTCGACACCGCAGGCGAGGGCGAGTTCGTCCATGGCCGACTCCAGGGCGAACATCCCGGAGCACTCACCGGGTGCGCGCATCCAGGACGGCGCGGGCACATCCAGGCGGGCGATGCGGTGGGACGTACGGCTGTTCGGGTGGGCGTACATCGACCGCGTCGGGGTTGCCGCATGCTCCAGGAAGTCCCCCACCGTGGAGACATAGGTGTCCACCTCATGGGCCAGGGCCCGGATCCGCCCGTCGGCCGCCGCGCCGAGCCGTACCCGCTGCTCCGTGGCGGCCCGGTGGCCCACCACGGCAGCCATCCGTGCCCGGGGCAGCGCGAGCGTCACCGGGCGGCCCGTTCGCATCGCCGCCATGACCGCGAGGACGACATGGGGCCGGGGTGTGCCCTTGGCACCGAAGCCACCGCCGACGTGCTCGGCGACCACGGTGATCCGGTTCCGGTCCAGGCCGAACAGCGTGGAGAGCGCCTGGCGGACGGCGCCCGCCCCCTGACTGGAGTCGTACACGCGGAGTCTGCCGCCCGCCCACACCGCGGTCGCGGCATGCGGCTCCATGGGGTGGTTGTGCAGTGCGGGAATCCGGTAGACGGCGTCGATCCGCACGTCCGCCGCGGCGTAGGCGCCGTCGAAGTCGCCCCACGCGCGGCTGCCCGTGGACCGGTCGTCCGCCCTGCCGGGGGCGTGCTCGCCGCTGTCGCCGTCGCCCGGTTCGAGCAGCACCGCATGGGGCTCGGGCGCGTAGTCCATCCGTACGGCCGCGGCGGCCGCCTGGGCGGCCTCCAGGGTCTCCGCCACGGCCAGGGCCACGAACTGGCCACGGTGCGCCACGTGCGCGGACTGCAGTACGGCGAGGGTGGCCTCGCCGGAGTCGGCCAGACGCGGGGCGTTCTCATGGGTGAGGACGGTCAGCGCACCCGGTTCGGCGAGGGCCCGCGCACAGTCGACGCCGGTGATCCGGCCCTTGGCGATCGTGGCGGGGACGGGGCAGGCGTACACCCTGCCGTCGGGGAAGTGCTCGGCCGCGTACCGGGCGGCGCCGGTCACCTTGTCACGGCCCTCGATACGGGGGACCGGCTCGCCCGGACCGCTCGGGGCGTTCATCGCGCGTCCTCCGGCGCCCGGCCGGCGGCGAACCCCCCGGACGCGAGGTCGGTCAGGGCCCGGACGGCGAGATTCCGGACCAGCGGGACCTTGAAGGCGTTCTGGGGCAGTGGCTCGGCGGCGGCCAGTTCCGCCTCGACGGCACCGGCGAACGACCGCTCCGTGGCCTCCGCGCCCTGCAGCCGCTCCTCGGCGACCCGCGCCCGCCACGGCTTGGGGGCCACCGCGCCGAAGGCGAGCCGCACCCGGCGGACCGTCCCCTCGCGCACCTCCAGCGCGGCGGCCACCGAGGCGAGAGCGAAGGCGTACGAGGCGCGGTCACGGGCCTTGCGGTAGAGCGAGTGCACCGCCTCGGGCACGGGCCCGATCTCGATATGCGTGATGAGGTCGCCGGGCAGCAGCACGGTGTCCCGCTCCGGGTGCTCGCCGGGCAGCCGGTGCAGCTCGGTGACGGGTACGGTCCGCGGGCCCGACACCCCGTGCACCAGTACGTCCGCGTCGAGGGCCGCGAGGGCGACGGCCATGTCCGAGGGGTTCGTCGCGATGCAGTGCGGTGATGCTCCGAGAATCGCGAGATCCCGGTGCACACCGGGCGGTCGGGCCGGGCAACCCGAGCCCGGCACCCGCTTGTTGCACGGCTTGCCGACGTCCTGGAAGTACAGGCAGCGGGTGCGCTGGAGCAGATTGCCGCCGACGGTCGCGGCATTGCGCAACTGCCCGGAGGCACCGGCGAGCACGGACTGGGAGAGCAGCGGGCAGCGGGCGACGACCTCGGGGTCGGCGGCCAGATCGCTGTTGCGTACCGCCGCGCCGATGCGCAGCCCGCCGGAGGCGGTCGGCTCGATGGTGTCGTGGGGGAGCCCGGTCACATCCACCAGCAGGCCGGGGGACTCCACTCCGAGCTTCATCAGATCGACGAGATTGGCCCGCGTCCCGGCCGGTACGGTCTCCCGCGACGTCCCCGACCGCCCGGACGATGGTCTGGTACGCCCCGCAGCGGCAGAGGTTGCCGCTCATCCGCTCCCGGATCTCCTCGTCGCCGGGCGGTACGGGCTCCCCGGTGCGGTGCCCGGGCCCGGTCACGGCGCTCGGCCACCCCGACGCCATCTCCCGCAGCGCGCCGATGGCCGAGCAGATCTGGCCCGGGGTGCAGTAACCGCACTGGAAGGCGTCGCGGTCCAGGAACGCCTCCTGCAGCGGATGGAGCCGACCGCCGGAGGAGAGCCCCTCGACGGTGGTGATCTCGGCGCCGTCGTGCGCCACGGCCGGCAGCAGGCAGCTGTTCATCCGTCTGCCGTTCACCAGCACCGTGCAGGCGCCGCACTGCCCGTGGTCGCAGCCCTTCTTCGTTCCCGTGAGGCCCATCCGCTCCCGCAGGGCGTCCAGGAGGGTGGTGCGGTGGTCGACCACCAGCTCGCGCGCTTCGCCGTTGACGTGCAGGGTCACCGCCGACGCGTAGTCCGTCCCTGCCATGAGCCGCTCCTTCGCCTCCCGTGGGTCACTGTGCGCGCGGGGATGTGCGGGTGCGCGTCCAGTCCCGCAACTGGTGCACCGTCCAGGTGTTGATGACCCGCTCCTCGGGAACACCGCACTCCGCCGCGCGGGCACACCCGTGGATCTGCCAGTCGAGCTGTCCCGGAGCGTGGGCGTCGGTGTCGATGGCGAAGAACACCCCCGCCTCCACGGCCTGGCGCAAGAGCCGGCGGGGCGGATCCATCCGCTCCGGCCGGCAGTTGATCTCCACGGCCGTCCCCGATGTCTCACACGCCGCGAACACCTTCTCGGCCTCGAACTGCGACTCGGGCCGGCCACGCCCCGACAGCAACCGGCCCGTGCAGTGCCCCAGCACATCGACGAGCGGATTGCGCACCGCCCGGACCATTCGCCGGGTCATCTCCGCGGACCGCATCCGCAGCTTGGAGTGGACCGAGGCCACGACCACGTCCACCCGGTCGAGCAGCTCCTCCTCCTGGTCCAGGGAACCGTCGAGGAGGATGTCGCACTCGATACCGGTCAGCAGCCGGAACGGCGCCACCTCCGCATTCACCTCCGCCACCACCTCCAGCTGCTCGCGCAGCCGGCCGGCCGACAGCCCCCGCGCCACCGTCAGCCGCGGCGAATGGTCGGTCAGCGCCGCCCAGTCGTGGCCGAGGGCCGCCGCCGTACGCGCCATCACATCGATCGGGCTGCCCCCGTCCGACCAGTCCGAATGGACATGGCAGTCCCCGCGCAGCGCCGCGCGCAGCTCCTGGCCGCCGGCCGCCTGCGGCTCGTCCGCCTCGGACTCCAGCCGCACCAGATAAGCGGGGATCCGGTCCTCGAGCGACTCCCGTACGACCTGGGACGTCTTCGGCCCGAGCCCCTTCAGGGACTCCAGCGTGCCCGCGGCCGTCCGGCGCTCGACCTCCGCCGGTGGCAGCTCCGCCAGGGTGGCCGCGGCCGTACGGAAGGCACGCACCCGGTAGGTGGGGGCCTGGGCGCGCTCCAGCAGGAACGCGATCCGCTCCAAGGCCGCCACCGGATCCACAGCCCGCTCCTTCCTCACCAGGCCGCACCGGCCACCTGTCGGCGGTACGGGCCACCCGGCGGCCGTACTGTCCACCGTGACGCAATCCCCCGGCCCGCGCTCGCCGAGCGGGCAGGCGTCCTCGGGCGCCTCCGGTGGACACGGGGCGCCTACCGTGGACAGTGCAGGGGTGAGCGGCCCCGGGACGGAGGCGACCATGCGGCAGACGGCACTCATCGTCATCGACATGATCAACACCTATGAGCACGAGGACGCCGATCTCCTCATCCCCTCCGTCCGCGCGGCCCTGCCCGCCATGAGCGGCCTCATCGCCCGCGCCCGCGACGAAGACGTGCCCGTCATCTATGTCAACGACAACTTCGGACGGTGGCGCTCCCACCACGACGAGATCCTCGACGTGGCCCTGCGGGGCTCGCACGCCGATCTCGTCGAGCCGGTCCGGCCCGACGACCGCTCGCTCTTCGTGGTGAAGGCACGGCACTCGATCTTCTACCAGACACCGCTGGAGTATCTGCTCTCCCAACAGGGCATCAGCCGCATCGTCCTCTCCGGACAGGTCACCGAGCAGTGCGTGCTGTACTCCGCCCTGGACGCGCACATCCGGCATCTGACCGTCGCCGTCGCCGATGACGCGGTCGCCCCTATCCACCACGATCTCGCAGAGGCCGCGCTGCGCATGATGGAGCGCAATATGGGCGCCGAGCTATGCCGCGCCGAGAAGGTCGAATTCTGACGCTCCGTCGGATCATTCAGTGCTTGGCGCGGCTGGGCTGCACCCGCTTGGGTTCCCCCGCGACCTTGGGATGCTCCGGGGGATAGGGCAGGTCACCGAGTCCGTGCTCCCGCTCGTCCCGGGCGGCCGACTCCAGCGCGGACTCCAGCCGGAACGCGTGGTCGTCCATGTCCGCGTGCACATCCCCGAGATCGGCGTAGCGCACCGGCATCGACGCCAGGTCGAAATCCTGCGGCCGGGCCTCGAGCAGCTCACCCCACCGCAGCGGCGCCGAGACCGGGGCATGGGGATAGGGGCGTACGGAGTAGGCGCTCGCGATGGTCCGGTCCCGGGCGGTCTGGTTGTAGTCGACGAAGACCTTCGCGCCGCGCTCCTCCTTCCACCACTTCGTCGTGATCCGTTCCGGAGCACGCCGCTCCAGCTCCCGCGCGACCGCGATGGCGGCCCGGCGTACCTGGGGGAAGGTCCACAGCGGCTCGATCGGAACGAACACGTGCACCCCGCGCCCGCCCGAGGTCTTCGGCCACCCCCGCAGGCCCAGGCCGGCCAGCACCTCACGCAGCTCCAGGGCGGCGCGTACGGCGTCGTCGTAGTCCGTCCCCGGCTGCGGGTCGAGATCGATCCGCAGCTCGTCGGGGTGTTCGGTGTCATTCCGCCGGACCGGCCAGGGATGGAAGGTCAGACAGCCCAGGTTCGCCGCCCACACCACGGCGGCGGGCTCGGTGGGGCAGATCTCGTCCGCGTGCCGCCCGCTGGGAAAGGAGATCCTCCCGGTCGGGATCCACTCCGGCAGGTTCTTGGGGGCCCGCTTCTGGAAGAACGACTCGCCCTCTACGCCCTCCGGGTGGCGCTGCAGCGTCGTCGGCCGGTCCCGAAGGGCCCGCAGGATGCCGTCGCCGACCGCCAGGTAGTAGCGGGCGAGGTCGAGCTTGGTGAACCCCCGCTCGGGGAAATACACCTTCTCGGGGTTGGACAGCCGCACCGACCGCCCGCCCACCGTGAGCTCCACCGTCTCTCCCATAGGGCCACGCTAGGCCGTGGTGCGCCGTGCCGCCTCCCGGCGGGCGCGCGGCCGGGAGCGGGACCACAATCAGGATCATGGACCTTCCGGTGATGCCCCCCGTGAAGCCGATGCTGGCCAAGTCCGCGGCCACGATCCCTCCCGGCATGCGGTACGAGGCGAAGTGGGACGGCTTCCGGGCCATCGTCTTCCGGGACGGCGACGAGATCGAGATCGGCAGCCGTTCGGGTAAACCGCTCACCCGCTACTTCCCCGAGCTGGTCACCGCTCTGCGCACCCATCTGCCACCCCGCTGTGTCATCGACGGCGAGATCGTCATCGCCCGGGGCGGCCGCCTCGACTTCGACGCGCTCCTCGAACGCATCCACCCCGCCGACTCCCGCGTACG
Source organism: Streptomyces sp. 8N706 (assembly GCF_052245415.1). Lineage (NCBI taxonomy): Bacteria > Bacillati > Actinomycetota > Actinomycetes > Kitasatosporales > Streptomycetaceae > Streptomyces > Streptomyces sp. 8N706. The sequence continues at coordinate 52,806 of NZ_JBQQBW010000015.1, forward strand.
GCTCCTCGCCGAGACCACGCCGGCCGGCTTCGTCGCCTTCGACCTGCTCGCCCTGGGCGATGCGTCCCTCATGGACACACCACTGCGCGAGCGCCGGGACGCGCTCACCGCGGCGCTCGCGGACGCCACCGACCCGGTCTTCACCGCCCCCGCCACCGACGACCTCGCCGTCGCCGAGCAGTGGTTCCGGCGCTACGAAGGGGCAGGCCTGGACGGGGTCGTCGCCAAGCACCCCGACCTCGGCTACCGTCCGGGCGAACGCGTCATGGTCAAGGTCAAGCACGAGCGGACCGCCGACTGCGTCGTGGCCGGTCTCCGGCTCCACAAAACCGGCCCCGTCGTGGGCTCCCTGCTCCTCGGCCTCCACGACGCCGAGGGGCGTCTCCAGCACGTCGGCGTCTGCGCCTCGTTCCCCATGCGCCGCAGAGAGCAGCTCATGACCGAGCTGGAGCCCCTGCGCATGCCCTCGCTCGAAGGCCACCCCTGGGCGGACTGGGTGAGCGAGGAAGCGCACGCCCAGAGCCGTATGCCCGGTGCCCCCAGCCGCTGGACCGGCACGAAGGACCTGTCCTGGGTGCCGCTGCGCCCGGAGCGGGTGGTCGAGGTGGCGTACGACCACATGCAGGGCGACCGCTTCCGCCACACGGCACAGTTCCGCCGCTGGCGACCGGACCGGGAGCCGGGCGAGTGCACCTACGCCCAGCTCGAGGAGCCCGTCCGCTACGACCTCGGCGAGGTCCTGGGCGCCTAGGGCGTGTTTCGAAAGTCCCGCCTGGCCCGCGACGCCTGGCACGCACGCTCGCTGCGTTGTCGGGCTCGTCCGAGTACGCCCAGTACGAGGACGACCTCCCCCAGCCTCCGGCCGGGGGTACCCCCACCGCCTTGCGATCGCACGCACCAGCCGCCGCGACCCCGCCCTTCGGGCGGACGGCGCTACTTTCGAAACACGCCCTAGAACAGCTCCGCGGCTCCTGTCTGGACCCGCGGCGGGGACTGAGCGATGCTGGAGACGAAAGGCCCCCGTAAAGGCGTTGTGATCGTGCAGTTCGAGGTGACTGGCCCGCGCCGCTCACGAATCAGCGAGGCCCAGCGATGAGCGAGAACATGATGGGCGACGACGTCTATCAGCCGGACGGATCCGAGGTGCAGGACGACGCCGGTCTGCTCGAACCCGAGGACACGCTCGACGACCGGGGGCTGGAGGAGGTCCTCGACGAGGGGTACTCGCCGCCGGAGAGACCCTGGGGCGTGGAGAGCTTGGGCACGACGGCGGGGGAGCAGCACGACGGCGAGCCCCTGGAGGAGCGGCTCGCCCATGAAACGCCGGACGTCCAGGTGCCGGACGGGGACGGTCTCGGGGATCTGCCGGACGGCGACGGCGAGTTGTGGGACGAGGAAGTCGGAGAGCGGCGTGCGGGCCGGCTCGTGGCTCCGGACGAGGGCGCCCACCCGGACGACGAGAAGGACATGGTCGCCAGCGACATCGGTATCGACGGCGCGGCGGCGTCGGCCGAGGAAGCCGCCGTGCACATCGTCCCCGAGACCGGGGAATGGTCCGAACAAGGCTGACGGCACGTACAGGGTCGCCGGGCCGCGTAGCGGGGCCCTCACCGCACGCCTTCCCGCACCCCTCCCGCGCCTCCCGGCGCCGGCCGGTGCGTTCGCGGCGAGCCACCCGGCCCAGCCGCGCCGCCGCAGGTCACCACCGCTGTACGGGAGCGCCGCGGACCGTCCGGCCGACGCGCGGGATCCGGCGCCGCGCGGTACCCTCGGCCACCGCACCGACCGTGACGGCTCCACCGGAGCCCCATTGAGCGCCCTGTTCCACGCCTGCGTATCTACAGATCGAAAGGCGGCGGCTCACATCGTGAGAATGTGGGCGGAACGCAGCACCACTGGGGTTTCAGGAGCACGCTTACGAGTGGAGGCCATGGCGGACGGCCATGGACCCTTCGCCACCATCCCTGGAGTTGAGCATGGACACGTTGGCACAGATCGGCGTCACCGGCCTCGCGGTGATGGGCCGTAACCTGGCCCGGAACTTCGCCCGGCACGGTCACACCGTCGCCGTCCACAACCGCACCGCGGCCAGGACCCGGTCCCTCGTCGAGGAGTTCGGCCACGAGGGGACCTTCATCCCGTCCGAGACCGCCGAAGGCTTCGTCGCCTCCCTCGAACGGCCCCGGCGGCTGGTCATCATGGTGAAGGCGGGCGCCCCGACCGACGCCGTGATCGAGGAGTTCGCGCCGCTGCTGGAGCCGGGTGACATGATCATCGACGGCGGCAACGCGCACTTCGAGGACACCCGCCGCCGCGAAGCCGCCCTCCGCGAGCAGGGCATCCACTTCGTCGGCACCGGCATCTCCGGAGGCGAGGAAGGCGCGCTGCACGGCCCCAGCATCATGCCCGGCGGATCCACCGAATCGTACGAGGCGCTGGGCCCCCTGCTGGAGGACATCGCGGCCAAGGCCGACGACGGAACCCCCTGCTGCACCCACATCGGCCCCGACGGCGCCGGTCACTTCGTGAAGATGGTCCACAACGGCATCGAGTACGCCGACATGCAGCTCATCGCCGAGGCCTACGATCTGCTGCGCCGCGTCGCCGGATACGAGCCCGGCCGGATCGCCGAGACCTTCCGCACCTGGAACACCGGCCGCCTCGACTCCTACCTCATCGAGATCACCGCCGAGATCCTCGCCCACACCGACGCCGCCACCGGCCGCCCGTTCGTGGACGTGGTCGCCGACCAGGCCGAGCAGAAGGGCACCGGCCGCTGGACCGTACAGACGGCCCTCGACCTGGGCGTCCCGGTCTCGGGCATCGCCGAGGCGGTCTTCGCCCGGTCCGTCTCCGGCCACGCCGAGCTGCGCCGGGCCGCCCGCGGCCTGCCGGGCCCGGCGGGGAAGGCCCTGGGCGGCGACGAGGCCGAACGCTTCGCCGATCAGGTGGAACAGGCGCTGTACGCCTCGAAGGTCGTGTCGTACGCGCAGGGCTGGAACATGATCAGTGCCGCGGGCGAGGAGTACGGCTGGAACATCGACCTCGGCGCGGTGGCCGCGATCTGGCGCGGCGGCTGCATCATCCGGGCCGCGTTCCTGGACCGTATCCGCGAAGCCTTCGCCGCGGACCCCCACCTGCCCACGCTGCTGGCCGACAAGGAGTTCGCCGAGGAGGTCGGCAACGCGCAGGAGGCATGGCGCGCGGTGGTCGCCACCGCCGCGGGCCAGGGCGTCCCCACGCCCGGCTTCTCCGCGGCTCTGTCCTACTACGACGCCCTGCGCGCCGACCGGCTCCCGGCCGCGCTGACCCAGGGCCAGCGGGACTACTTCGGCGCCCACACCTACCGGCGCGTCGACGGGGAAGGCAGCTTCCACACGCGCTGGGGGGCGGACCGCAGCGAAGCGCCCGCCTGACGCGCGGTCCCCGCTCTCAGCGTGCCCCGTCCGCCAGGGTGTTCCAGAGCGTCAGCTCATAGCTCTGCAGAAGGCGTCCGTACCGGTCGTACCGGTGCGCCGCACCCGTCGTACGGCCGGCGTCCAGGCCGGTCCGTACGGCGGCCGGGGCCATCAATGAGCAGGTGCTCTACGCCCGTATGGGGAACGTGGTGGAGAGCCCCCTGAGGTGACGGCCGGTCAAACGCCGTACGCGGTGACGCCGCGGGTTGTCCGGACCCTGGTCGTTTGCCGGTGAGGGCGCCGGGCACACGAAACGTCAGCCGAAGAAACCGATGGAGAGGGGAGTGCCCCCTTATGAGCACCGACAACAAGGCGAAGGCCAGGACCGAAAGGGTCAGGGGGAAGGTCGAGGAGGCCGCGGGCCGGGTGCTCGGCAGCGAACGGCTGATCGCCGAGGGCCGTGCGAAGCAGTCGAAGGGCGATATGCGTGAGGCGGGGGAGAAGGCGAAGGATGCCTTCAGGCGCTGACTCCGGGCGCCGGGCACCGCGCTCGCCACGTCCCACGCACGCGCACAACACCGAAGAGGGGGTCCTCCACCGTCCGGTGGAGGACCCCCTCAAGGGTGGGTACGGCCCTGCGCACCGACGGGCCGCAGACGTCACCCCCGGCCTCACTCGAGTTCGGTGAGGATCGTCTCCAGGAAGCGGACCGTGGCAGCCGGGGGTTCCGCCTCCGCGCAGAGCCGGTCCATGACGGAGAGGTAGTTGTCCACGTCCTCCTGCTTGTCCAGATACAGAGCGCTGGTCAGCTGCTCCAGATAGACCACATCGGGAAGGTCCGGCTCGATGAAGCGCAGGATGGTCACCGGTCCGCCCGCCGCGGCGACACCGCCGAGGCTGAACGGCGCGACCTGGACGGTCACATGGGGCAGCCGGGCCGCTTCGATGAGATGCCGGAGCTGTTCGCGCATCACGTCCGGGCCGCCGAGCCCGCGGCGCAGCGCCGCTTCGTCGAGCACCGCCCAGAGCCGCGGCGGGTCCTCCCTGCCGAGCAGCTGCTGACGCGTCATCCGCAGGCTGACCCGCCGCTCGACTTCCCGGACGGAGGCCCGCGGGTGCCCCAGCTTGGTGACCGCGCGGGCGTACTCCTCGGTCTGCAGCAGCCCGGGGACGAACTGGCTCTCGTAGGTGCGAATGACCGACGCGGCCTCCTCGAGGCCGATGTGGGTCTCGAACCAGCTCGGCAGGACGTCCGAATACTGGTGCCACCAGCCGGGAGCGGTGGCCTGTCGCGCGAGCGTCAGGAAGTCCTCACGCTCCGCGGTGTCGGTGATGCCGTACAGGGTGAGCAGGTCGGTCACGTCCCGCTCTTTGAATCCCACCCGGCCCAACTCCAGCCGGCTGATCTTCGCGTGGGAGCCGCGGATGGCCTCGGCGGCGGCCTGTGTGCTGACGCCCCGGGCTTCCCGCAGCTTGCGGAGCTGGGTGCCGAGCACGATGCGCAGGGCGGTGGGCCCTCCGTGCGGATGCGCGAGATAGCGCCTTATCGACGGCTCGCGGCTCGGCTGGGCGGCGGTCATGCTGACTCCCCTGAGTGCATAGGTGAGTGCTCAGTGTTCCATCGGCGGGGGCGTCGCGTACAGCAGGGCAGCGGGTCCCCCGGCGGGCAGGGCTCAGATTCCGCCGACCATGTCGTCGAAGTCGCCGTCCTTCGCTCCGAAGAGGAACATCGCGATCTCCTCCCGGGTGTAGATCAGCGCAGGCCCGGAGGGGTCCCGGGAGTTCCGCAGGGCGATCTCGCCGCCGGGCAGCCGGGCGAGTTCGACGCAGTTCCCACTGGGGTTGCTGTACGTGCTCTTCTGCCACACCGCGCCGTGGAGCTCCGCGGCCGATATGCCGTTCTCGAACTGGTGCACTGTGCCTCTTTCTCGCCCGGGGCGGTCGTGCCTGCCGTGGGATGAACTCAAGCCGCCCGCGCGTGCAATTGCAAGTGTTCTTGCAGACGTACTTGCAGAGGATGCCCCGACGTGGGAATAGTGGTCACCCGACACGGGGCTCCGGCAACTCTCCGTGTGTCGGACGTGCCGGAAGGCGGGAGCGATGGACGCGACGCGGGTGAGGGAGTGGAGAGCCGTCAGAAGGATGCCCGGACCAGCCGACTCACCGGTCGTCGGAGACCTCGCGCTGGACACGGAACGCGGCGACGTCGGCATTGTCATGGACGTGCAGGGCTCCCGGGTGTTCCTCAGGCGCCCGGAGGGCGGCCGTGAGTGGGAGGCCCCGCCGGAGGACGTACGCCCGGTCCCCGCCCCGAACGGGCGGCGCCGGCCGAAGGCCGGAGCGGGCGCGGCGTCGAGGAGGGTGCTGTGACTGTCTCGACGGCGCACAGCACCGGAGGTTGGTCAGTGGTCCGCGAGCCCGCGCCCGAGGCACCGTCAGCGGTCTTCGAGATGGAGTGCACCACCTGCTGTCACTCCTCCGGAGCCACCGAGGACCCGCAGGCCGCTCAGGCGTGGGCGGTCCGGCATGCCACCGCATCCCCGGCCCACACCGGGTTCCGGGAGATTGTCCACCGCTTCTGGAGAGCCCTCCCCGCGGACCGGGGGGTGGGGGAGGGGTAGGCCGTGTTCCGGGCGGCTTTCGTGGTCCACGACTGCCGCCCGGAACACGGCCTCGGCACTCTCGGCCGTCCGGCCCGTCTCCTGTCCCATTAGCCGGCCCGGTACGTGTCCGGCGAATGCCCCCTCCGCAGCAAGGTCCGGCCCGCGGCGCCACGGGGGAGCGCCGCGGGCCGGACCCTGCTGCGGAGATGCGGAGAAGCCCGCCGACTGCGCCGAGAAGCCCGCTGTCAGGGCAGCCGGGCGGCGCCGCCGTACTCCAGCCATTCGCGGGTGAGCTGCCTCGGCCCCAGATCGGAGTCCGGGCGCCAGGTGGAGACCTCGACCAGTCCGGGCTCGAGGATCTCCAGCCCGTCGAAGTACTGGAGCACCTCGTGCGCCTGCCGCACCCTGCCCCAGTTTCCCTGGGTGCTGCTGTCCATGAAGTCGGTCACGAACTGTCGTGTCTTCGCATCCTCACTGACCAGTTGGCAGATGACGAAGAAGCTGCCCGGAGCGAGCCGGTCCGCCACCCGCCGGATCAGGCCGGCGGGGTCGTCGCTGTCGGGGATGCAGTGCATGACCGAGACGAACAGGGCGGCGACCGGCTGATCGACGTCGATGAGGCGCTCGACGTCGGGGTGGGCGAAGATGCCGTCGGTGTCGCGCATGTCCGCCTGGATGACGGCGGTGTTGTCGTTCTCCTCGAGCAGCGCCCGGCCGTGCGCCAGGACGATGGGGTCGTTGTCGATGTAGACGACGCGGGACCGCTCGTCGACGCGCTGGGCGACCTGGTGGACATTGTCCTGAGTGGGCAGGCCGGAGCCGTGGTCGAGGAACTGCCGGATCCCGTAGTCCTGGGCCAGGCAGCGCACCACACGCCGCAGGAAGCGGCGGTTGTTGATCGCCAGTGCCTGGGTGCTCGGCACCACCTTCAGCAGTTCCTCCGAGGCGTCCCGGTCGACGGCGTAGTTGTCCTTGCCGCCCAGGTAGTAGTCGTACATCCGGGCCACGCTCGGAATGGTGACATCGACCTCGCTGGACAATGGCTTGCTGCCCTGGGCCATCGGCCCCCCTCACTCTCTTCCCGGAAACATGCCGGGACGTCGTCGCTGCAGAGCATCGTAGGAGGAATGGCCGGGGCGGGCGGGAGCTTCAACGAAGCTACTGCGCACGGCTGTTGGGTCTCCATGCCGCCACGGGGGAGGACGGGCGCGCCGGGCACGGCGGCGGTGCGGACCACCGGAACTGGCATATGGGTCCCCGGCGGCGGATAGTGGTGTGGTGAGCGATGTCCCGCTGGCTGGGAGGAGCGGGGTCGTGACGGAGAAGACGCAGGTCGGACAGGAGATATTCGAGCCGGCTCAGGTGGCTGTGGGCATGACCAGGGGGCCTCGTCACGAGCTGGTGTACATCAACGCCGCCTACCGGCAGGTCTTCGGCGACCGGACTCTGCATGTACCGCTGCGCGCATCGTCCCCCGACCTCGTCGGCAGCGGCTTCTTCGACCTCATGGACCGGGTGTACACCTCCAAGAAGGCCGAGCAGGCCTCCGGGGTACGGGCCCGGTACCCGCAGGGGCCGGGGCCCGGGCCGCCGGAACGCTACTTCACCTACAGCTGCTCCCCGGCGGTCCTGCCCGACGGCATGGACGGTGTCCTCATCGTCGCCATGGACGTGACCGAGTCCGTCGTCGAGGCCCGGAAGATCCAGGCTGTCTCCGATGAGCGGCAGCGCGATCTCAACCGCTACCAGGCGCTGCTGTCGACCCTGAGCGAAGGCGTATGGCTCGCCAGCGCCGACGGCACCCGATGGTGGTCGGGCGTGGACCCGGACACCGAGAACCTCCAGCCGTTGCAGTGGCTGCGGGACAACGTCCACCCCGCGGACCAGGAGCCGCTGCGGCAGGCGTGGCTGCGGGCCATGCGGAGCCCTCCTACCGTCTTCGAGCACGGGTTCCGGCTGCGTACGAGTACGGGGGAGTTCCGGCACGCCGTGTCCCGTGCCGTGCCGATCGTCGAGGGCGACAAGCTGGTGGAGTGGGTGGGATCGACCAGCGACGTGGAGGAGCAGTGGCGCGCCACACGCCGTGAGCGGCTTCTCTCGGCCGCGGCGGCGTCGACCGAGGCGACGTCCCTCGAGGAGGCACTGACCACACTGGCCAACACCGTCGTCCCCGAGCTCGCCGACGAATGCGGTATCTATCTCATCTCCGGAGTGACCGAGCACGGCCGGGCGCCGACGGTCGCCTCACGGATCGTCGGCGTCGCCAGGCCGGGGCTGCCACCACTCCCGGTCCCCAAGCACACCGAGCATCCGGTCAGCGAGCTGACGGCCCAGACGATCGCCGAGGGGCGTCCGCGCCTGTTCACCTTCCCGCCGGGCCTGCCACCGCACCATGTCGTGCCCGAGGAGATCGATTCCTGGCTGGAGGAGGTCCAGGCGACGAGCCTGATCCTGCTCCCCATCGATGTCGGCGGCTCCGTCACCGCCCTGGCCACCCTCTTCACCTGCGCCCCGACGGCATCACTGGGGCCGGAGACCGTCCACCTCCTGCGCGAGATCCTCGATCACGCCCACGCTCCCCTCCTCCAGGCCCATCGGTTCCAGCGAGCCCAGCGGGTCTCGCTCACCCTGCAGAGCGCGATGCTCACCGATCCGCCCGAGATTCCCGGCGCGGAACTGGCGGTGCGCTACCAGCCCAGCGCCACCGCGGCGGAGGTCGGCGGCGACTGGTACGACGCCTTCCCGCTGCCGGACGCCACGGTCGCCCTCAGCGTCGGCGACGTGGTCGGGCACGATCTGGCGGCGGCCTCCGCCATGGGACAGCTGCGCAGCATGCTGCGGACCCTCGCCTGCCAGTACCCCGGCGACCCCGCACGAGCCCTGGCCCACCTCGACGTCACCGTCACCGGCCTCCACGTCACGGACATGGCCAGCGCCATCCAGGCACACCTCACCCCCGGCCCCGCCGACTGGCAGGCGCTGTGGTCGAACGCCGGTCATCCGCCGCCACTTCTGCTGTACGCCGACGGCACCCATGCCGTTCTCGGTGAACCGTGGCCGGGCTCGGATCCGCCCCTGGGCGTCGACGTGTCCATGGCGCGCAGGAACCAGCAGGCGGCCATCCCCCTCGGTGCCACGCTGCTGCTCTACACCGACGGCATGGTGGAGACCCCCGGGGAGGACCTCTACGACGGCATCGAGAAGCTCGCCGGGATCGCCGCGGAGGCACGCCATCTCCCCGTCGACGCGCTCTGCGGCCACCTCATCGGCCACGCCCCGCCGACCGGGGACGACATCGCACTGCTCGCCCTGCGCCCGCGCCCGTACTGAGCGCCGGGGCAGCGGGGAGTTCCGGGCGGGTCCGGTAGGTACGCGGCCGGATGTCAGTCGTCATGCCAGTGGCGGCAGCCCAGGCTGATCAGCCGCAGCTGTCGGCGGGCGGTGCGGGCGATGCGCTCCTCGGCCTCGGGCCGGTCGGGGGTCGCGGCGAGGAAGGCCGCGGCGGTGGTCACCATATGGTCGACATAGAGCTCGGCCAGCATGCTCATGTCGTCCGGACTCCAGCCCCGGTACGTCGGCCGGGACGCGAGCGCGGTGGCGACCTCGTCAGCGAACCGCTCCAACTCGGCGGCGATCGCGACGCGTACGGCCCGTACGCCGCCGTGGCGTTCCCGGGCGATGAAGCGGATGTGGGGGTGGTGGTCCCGTACATGGACGGCGATGGCCTCGACGATGTGGTCGATCCGGCCATCGGTGTGATCCTGCTCGGTGAGGATCGTCCGGACCATCGTATGCAGGCTGCCCAGGGACTCCTCGACGAGGGCGACGCCCAGATCGCTCATGTCCCGGAAGTGCCGGTAGAACGCCGCGGGGGCGACGCCCACGGCCCGGGTGATCTCGCGCAGCCCCAGACTGCTGAGGCTCTGGTCCTCCAGCAGCACCAGCCCGGCGTCCAGCAGCGCCTGACGGGTCTTCTGTTTCTGTGCCTGGCGGACTCCGACGGTGTGGCTCATATCATTCAGTAAACAACCGTTCTCCCAAAAGCGGTACTGTACGCTGAAGTCAGTGAACAACTGTAAATTCAGTTGTTCACTGAACTTTCCGATCGAGGCCCACAGAGAAAGGTCCGGACATGCTCTTCATCGTCGCAGCGCTCCTTCTCCTTGGAATCCTCCTCGGCGCGGTGGCACACCTCCCGCTCCCGGTCACCCTGATCGCCGCGGCCGCCATCGGCGGCTGGCTGCTCGTCTTCGGCCTCCGTGAGCGTGTCGCGCACGGCAGGGACCACTGATCAGACCGCCGTACCCACGGCACGTCACGTCACGATCAAGGGAGCAGAACCATGGACTTGTCCCTTCCCACCCGCACGCGGACGGCGACGCGGGCCCGGGATGCCGACAGCATGGCCGTCGCTTCGTTCGTCATGGGGCTGCTCGGCCTGCTGATCTTCAATCTCGTGCTCGGCCCGTGCGCCCTCGTGCTCGGCGGCCTCGCGCTCGCCCGTGGCACACGCCGGCCCACCCGGGCCCTGCTGGGACTCGGCCTGGGCGCCGCCGACCTGGCCGTGCTCGCCATTCTTGTCACCGCCGACCGCACCGTCAGCTGGCAGCTCGTCGGCTGACGCTCCATGAGGCGGCGCCGTGCCGACGGCCCGTGGACATGGATCGCGACACGGCGGGGAACCGTGTCGCGATCCGCTGTCCGGCCGGCCGCTGTCCGGCCCGCTCTCTCAGCCCTTGGCCGTCTTGGCCTGTGTGCTGTGGGTGAGGGAGTTGCGCTGGACGTCCTTGCAGTACTTCACGAATCCGGTGTTGTCGACGTACTTGGCGGACACCCAGGTGGCGCGGTCCCGCAGCAGGTACCAGATCTCGTTGCCACCGATGTTCTGGGCGCGGACCTTGCACTTCAGCCCGACCTGGGATCCGTACTTCAGGAAGCCCAGCACCGAGGAGTCGGTGCTCGGGTACTGGCGCTCGTTCACGCCGGTCTGGGCCACCACGGTGCCGTACGGCCGCGCGGGGGCGGCCTCGGCGGGGGACACGAGCAGCGTTCCGCCGAGCGTGACCGCCGCGGTGGCGGCGCCCGTTCCCACGGCCCAGGCTCTGGTGCGTGTCTTCAGGGTCTTGCACATGGTGATCTCCTACTCCTCGCGCCTTATGGCGGAAATCCACATTCCATAGCCGAAGGCGGCATAAACCGCTTACCGGTTCTATGCACCCTGGCGCGCCGGTGAAGGTCCCGTCCGCGCGGAATCGGCGGGGTTCTCCCGGGCCCAGCGGGATCTCCCGGCTCCCTCCGCCCGGCCGGTGGGCGGTGCGGTCCACCGGCGGCCTCCCGGCGCCCTGTCCGGGCGTCGGCCAACTTCCTTACGTCGCGTCCCTCATGGCCGGTACACACACAGCTGGTCCACGGCATAGGACAGGGAGGAAACGGACGCGTCCGGGGTGGGGTGCCGGTCACCGGCCGAGACCGACAGATTGACGATCAGATGGGCGAACCAGCCCCTGCCGACACCCGACCGGTCCGCATGGACCCGGACGCCGTTGACCCACCAGATGACGGATGCCGCGCCGAACTCGACGCTCACATCCACCCACGCACCGGGTCTGATCGCCCTGTCCGCGTAGCAACGACCGCCACGGCGCACATGGTTGGACAGCTCCAGCACATGAGGCTCGTCCGGGTGGTACTCGAAGACATCGATCTCATTGCCGCCGTCACGCCATGTCCAGATCGCCGGCCACGCACCCCGCTCGACGGGCAGACGGATCCGCGCGGTGAGCGTGTCGCCGGTCCGGACGGTGAAGTCCCGCGCGCTGCCCTCGGTGGTCAGCAGGCCCGCGTTCCACAGACCGTCCCGGCGGCGGGTCGCCCTGAAGGTCCCGGTACGGGCATAGGCCGGGTCGGAGACCAGGAAGTCGAGCTTGTCGTCGCCCCGGTTCGTCGGACCCCCCTTCGGGTAGGCCCAGGTCCTGCCCGCGACCCACTGGTCGTACGAGGAGAAGTCGGCCGCGAACACCAGCCTGCCGCTGGGCCGTGCCTGAGCCGGAGGCGCCGGCGGGGTGGTGCCGGTCGTGAGGCCGCGCCTGATCCAACCGATCAGTGCGGACGAGAATTCGGTCATGGTCGCCATTCGTCGCGCGATCGTCGATACGCAGAGAATGCCGGACGAATGCCACCATGTGGCAGCAGCGCGCCGACGTGGCACATGAAGTCCCGACCCGACCGCGTGACTTGGCGGGCGGCCGCCTCCGAGGCGCGGGGCCGGCCTCAGCCGCGCGGAAGGAGCGTACCCAGCGGCCCCAGATCGAGATTCAGGTCCTCGGGGCGCAGACCGTGCTGCTCGCGCAGTTCGGCCATCCGCTCGTCCAGCAGCATCAGGGTGGTCCCGATCCGCTCCACCTGGTCGTCGGTGAGACGCCCCTCGTCGACCCGGCGGAGTGCCTGACGTTCCATCAACTGCCGGAGCAGCTCGACGATGGTCAGCACCAGTGCCACGAGATCACGGCCGACGGTCTCGGGGTCCACATCGAGACGGTTCCCGGTCACAGCGGGCCCGCATCGGGCCATGGCGCGGCCACGCGCTCGTTGACCGAGGACAGCAGGGCGCGCAGGGACAGCCGTACGAGCGGTACCTCGGCGATGGCGATCACCACATCGCCGCTGATGACGACGCCGGTGGCGAGCAGACGGTCCAGAAGGTCCACGAGCGGTACGCCGATCGGCCCGTAGGCCTCGGCGGGCAGGGTGCCCCAGGGGGGCTCGACCGCCGTCATCAGCCGGTACCTCCGTCCGTGAAGGAGTAGGGCACCCACGGTCCCGAGGTCTCGATCCCCGCACCCGTTTCCCGGCGCAACGACTCGACCATGGCGGTGAGTTCACGCTCCCGGCCCCGGGTGACCAGATAGGCGGCATTGAGCACCTGGGGGCGGTGGGCGCCGGTCAGCTCCCCGCTGTGCAGGCGCAGCCGGCGCGCGGCCACAGCGATCCCGCGCAGGGCGGTGTCGACGCGTTCCGCCGCGCGCAGGGCGGTGTCGTGCTGCAGTTCGCGGGCTCGCTGCCGGGTTCGTACCTTCTCCAGATAGGCCCGGCCGGCGCCGGACACGGCACGGTCCGGCCGGGTGGGCGCGGATGCCTCCGGAGCGGGCGTCGGGCCGGCGTACACCTTCACTCCCCACTCGACCCGGCCCGCGATACGGCTCAGCGCGGTGCGGAACCGAGGTTCGCTCTCCCGCAGGGCCGCTCGGACCCGCTCGTCCCCGAGGTACAGCGTGGCGAGTGGCATCGGCACCGTCGGAGCGGCGGCGGCCGCGGCGGTGACGACCGCGTGGTGGGCGCGCGCGCAGCGTTCAAGCTCGTCGCGGTCCGACAGCCGCTGTTGCAGGGCGTGTTCTGAGAAGTCGTCGGCGGGAACGTCCTGGACGACAGCGGTCAGGGACCCCACGGACAGGAGGCGCACCGGGGCGCTTGCCCCCTGTCCTGCCAGGCCCTCGAGGGCGGCCGGGTCGCCGCCCTGGCAGACGGCGAAGAGGTAGGTGGCGGTCTCGGAGCCGATACGGGGTGAGGCTGCCGTCATCTGCCGAGCCTCTCCCGCTCGCGGTCACGGAGCTGGTTGCCGGCGCCATGGTTGTCCGGGTCATGGCTGCCGGAGCCGCTCTCCAGTGCCTCGACGCGCTCGCGCAGGCGCAGATTCTCCTGGGTCAGGGCGTCGCGGGCGGCGCGGGAGGAGAGCGCGGGGTCGGTCTCCCACCAGTCGATGCCCGCCTTCTTGGCGGTGTCGACCGAGGAGACGTACAAGCGCAGACGGATGGTCAGCAACTCGATGTCCAGAAGGTCGATCTTGATGTCACCCGCGATGACGATGCCCTTGTCGAGAACGCGCTCAAGGATGTCGGCGAGGTTGGTGGAGCCCGGTCCTGAAGGTGCCGGGTACATCCCCTGGGCGTCCTGGGTGGTCACTGCGCCTCCTCACTCTTCTTCCTCTTCCTCGTATTCGCCCTCCGGCTCTTCTTCTTCTTCCTCCTCCTCTTCTTCTTCGCCCTCGTATTCGCCCTCCTCTTCCTCTTCGGGCTCCTCCTCTTCCTCCGCTTCCCCCTCCTCTTCCTCTTCCTCCTCCTCGGGTTCCTCTTCCTCGCCTTCCTCCGCTTCCTCACCGGCCTCTTCGCGTTCGCGCTCCTCTTCCTCGAGCACTTCCTCGTGGCTGCGGACGACCTCGCTGTCCCGGATCTCGCCGCGCCAGCCCTCGACGTCCTCCTCCGCGGCCAGGGTGACGTACCGCTGGAAGAGTTTGAGGTCCAGCCGCAGCCGGCGGCCCTGGGCCCGCCAGAGATTGCCGGTCTTCTCGAAGAATCCCGAGGGGTAGTACTCGACGACCACGACAATGCGTGTCAGTCGCGGGGCCAGCTCATGGAAGCTGACGTCACCGCGGGTCGTGCCCTTGGCGCCCTCCGACGTCCACATGATGCGCTCATCGGGCACCTGCTCCAGTACCGTGGCGTGCCAACTGCGGTTGGAGGGACCGACTTTCAGCTTCCAGTCCGACTCGATCTCATCGGACTGCGACACACTGCGGACGCCCTTCATAAAGCTGCTGAAGTCCTCGAACTGCGTCCAGTGGTTGTACACGGTCCGCAGAGGCAGCCCGATGTCGAGCACCTCGACGATATTGGTGACCTTGACGTCCGAGGGCTTTCGTCCGCCGCCACCACCGAGCTTTTCCTTCACCTTGCCGACGACGGTGTCCTTCGCGCTTTTGGCCTTCTCCCCGACCAGCGCCTTCACCGGTGACTCGCCACTGAGAACGCGCTTGCCCACCGCCGGGAGCACTCCGCCCCCCGCGCCCGTACCGAGCCCGCTGACGAGGTCGGTCAGTTTTTCACCGGCTCCCTCCACCATGCGCTGCGCCTGGGCTTCCAGGTAGTTGGTGAACTCCTCGCGCAGCCGGTCGAGTCCGGAGGCGCCTTCTGCCGGCGTGTCCTGATCACTCTTGGCCATGGCGTGCTACCTCCGGCGATCGGGGCGGGCGGGCGACTGCTTCGCCGCTGCCTTTTTGGACGAGGCGGACTTCTTCGCTGGTGCGGCCTTTTTGGCCGTTGCTTTCTTTTCCGGAGCGGCCTGCTTCTTCGCGGCCGCCTTCTTCGACGGCGTCTTCTCCGGAGGTGCCTTCTTCGCGGCCTTCTTGCCGGGCGCCTTCTCGGCGGCGCCCTTCTTCGGGGGCTTGCGCTCGCCGGGCGGCTTGCCCGCGGCCTTCCCTTCGGACGGTCGTCTGCCGCGCGGCCTTTCGGGTTCCTCTTCTTCCTCTTCCGGCTCCTCCTCTTCTTCTTCCTCCTCTTCCTCCTCTTCCGGTTCTTCCGCTTCTTCTTCCGGCTCCTCCTTGGGCTTGGCGACGCCGCCCACCTTCAGGGCGCTGGTGCGCTCATGGAGGGCGTCCGCAAAGGAGTCGATGCTGCGTTCGGCTGCCGAGGCAAGCGCCGCGCGGCCCGATTCCAGGAGCTCACTGCGTACTTGTTCGCTCAGCCTGGAGAACTGGGGCGTCTCCCCGATTTTGCGCAGGCCCTGAGTGACGAGTTCCTGAGGGTTGAGGGGCAGTTTGCGGCCTGCGGCGATGGAGGCGATGGCGATGGCGAGCTTCGCCTTCTTGGTCCGGCCGAGGACGTAGCCGGCCACGAGCGCGGCTGCGAGAGTGGCCTTGGTGCTGTCGTTCATCAAGAGCTCCCCGGTCGGTTCGCGTGGGTACGTGGGGCAGGCGGTTTCTCCTCGAGCAGGTCGAGCAGCCGTTCTTCCTCTCGTTCGAACTCCTCCTGGCTGATCACTCCTGCTTCCAGTGCCTCGTTCAGGGCGACGAGTTGACCCCGGACCACCGAGGGGTCGTGCAGCTCCTGCTCCGCCATGTCGGCCATCTGGCTCGCGACCCACAGGACTCCCCGTACGGGAGCCAGCGGCAGCAGCAGCACCTCCGTGAACAGCCCCATGTCAGACGCCGGTCGGTGTGAGGTCGTGGTGCGGGCGGGGATCGCAGTCCACGAAGCTGTAGCAGGGGAGAGGGCCGGTGACCCGTAGTTCGACACGGTCATGGTGATCGACTGCGAGGTGCTCGGCCGTTCTGCGGAAGTGTTCGGTCCGCGACCGGGGAACAAGGAACGACGCGTTGAGCACGCACCCGGCGACCTCCGGCCCGCGCGTGCACGCGTCCGCGACCGCGTCGAGGGCGCCCAGGACCTGTGCCGCCGCCTCGGACGCCCTGCGGGTGAGCCCCGTGGCCACCGCCTCGCCCAGTCTGACGTTGGCTTCGTAGCCCGGGCGCCGGCGCGTCTCCTCGCGCAGCTGCCGTACGCGTACGTCCTCGCTGACCAAGGAGTGCAGGGAGTGCTCCACCGGCATGGCCTTGAGATTCATCTCGACCCGCCCGTCGAGCCGCTTCAGCGCCGAGAGATGACGCTCCTCCGCGGAGGCCAGCTCCCGGAGCAGGGACTCCTCGTCGGGGGCCACCATGCCGAAGCGCATGGGCAGCACCGGTCCGTCGTCCGCGAGGGCGAGCAACAGCTCCTGATGTGCCAACAGGTCGCGCCGCCGGGCGCGCAGCCCCTCCGGAGCGTCGCTGACGACCGCGGCCAGCCGTCCGGCGGGGAGCAGGCGTACGCGAGCGGGGGGAGCGCCGACACCCGGCCGCAGCCGGGATCCGGCCCGGTCGGCGCCGATGATGCCGTAGACGTACAGGCTCTGTGCGGCCATGGGTTCAGTCCTCCTCGGAGCGTCGCCGGCTGCGGGCTGCCGCGGTGGCGCGGCGGCGCGGGCGCGCTTCCGTCTCCTCGCCGTTCTCGTCCTCTTCGCCGCCGGCGGCGACGGCCTTCCTGACCTTGTCCCCGGCGGTTCGTACCGCCTTCTTGACCTTCTTCTTGCCGAGGCCCGTCGCCATCCCGCCGCCTGCTCCACCGCCGAACAGTTCCGGCACGGTCCGGCTGCGCGTGTCGCTCTCGAGGTCCAGGCGGTTGCAGGCTTCGGCGAACCGGAGGTAGGTGTCCACACTCGCGACGACGATGCGTACGTCGACCTTGAGGATCTCGATGCCGACCAGGGAGACGCGGAGGAAGACGTCGATCACCATGCCGCGGTCGAGTATGAGTTCCAGGACGTCGTAGAGGTTGCCTGCGCGGGGGACGCAGACCACCTCATCGGTGTAGGTGGTGGTCGTTTGCATGGTGGAGTAGTCCTCTCGGAGAGGGGGACGCCGCGGTCAGTCGTCGGACGCGCCACGTCGGTAGCGGCGGACCCTGCGGTACTGGAGCAGTTCACCGTCCTGGTCGAGCTCCACCTCATACGTGGCGAGCAGGCTGGTGGTGTCGGGGATGCGGGGTACCTCCAGGACGTCCACGCAGACGAGCCAGCCGTCCTCGGTCCTGCGGACGGCGGAGACGCCTTCCGTGGGATGGCAGATCAGTGAGGTGAGCCGACGGCGGGCCTCCGTTGCCGCATGCTCGGGCCCGCGCACCGGTGCCTTGCGGGACACGGACGTGTCCGTCCTGGATCGCGTCTGCCGTTCTCGCTCCGCCATGTTCCTCAGTCTGGTCACGGAGCGGGACAGGCGCCCGTGCTGCTGGGCCATCCGGAGGTTCGCGGCCGGAGCGCCTCTCTTCCCGCTCCGCTCCCGTCACCCCGATGGCAGCGCTGACATGCCGTAAGGGGCACGTCGTCCTACGGTGTTCGCTGGGGCCCACCCATGGGAGCGGAACGTGAAGACACGCATAGCCGGATGGCTCGCACTGGCCCTGGCGCTGGTCCCACTCGCGGCCGCCACGGCCGCCGCGGCGGCCTCCTCCTCAGCGGGCGCCTATGACATCGCGCGCTGCGGGAACACCTCGGGCCGAATCCTGCTCACCTTCGACGACTGGGCCTACAACGATCCCTACCGCGCCACCCGCGTCGGTACGTATCTGCGCGACCGGCAGGTGCGGGCGGCGTTCTTCCTCGTCAACGAATTCGCCGAGGACTACCCCGACATCGTCACCACCCTGCGACAGCAGGGTCACTGGGTGGCCAATCACACGTACGCGCACCGCCAACTCACCAGCCTCTCCGACGACGAGGTCAGTGAGGAGATCGGGAACGGTGTGCGGAGCCATGTGCTGCGGCCTCCGTACGGTGACTTCGGGGAGCGTGAGGAGTCGATCCCCGGGTCCCTGGGCTACCGGCTCTGCACCTGGACCGTCGACACCCTCGACTGGGAGGCGGACGAGAGCGGATACCGCGGCGTGTCGGGCATCCGGTCGCTGGTGAGGCAGGCGCCGTACACGGACAAGTACGGCGGCGTCATTCTGGGACACCTCGACTACCACTTCCCCGACGCGCTTCCCGGCCTCATCGAGGATCTGTCGGCCGACGGATTTCAACCCTGTCTCAACGACGGCCCGGTGGGGGAGGCCATGCCTCACCCGCTCGACTGCGATTAGCCCCTTTCAGGGGGGCTGTCCGTCCCGGCCACGCCGAAGGAGATCAACGGATCGGTCCGGCGTGGCCGGGACGGGCGTGCCGGTGGCCGGCCGGTCGGGCGAGGAGGCGTGGGAGAGCGGGTCAGCCGAGCCAGCCGCCGGTGAGTCCGAGCGTTGCCGATCCGTCGAGGTCGGCCAGTTTGATACCGGTGAACGCACGGGCCTGGTCGGAGGTCTGGATACGGAACGCGGGCCGCTCGGCGGTGAGAGCCTCCAGAAGGGGTGCCGCGGCTTCGGCGGGCGTCTGCGCGGAGTCGGCGAACTGCCCCCGGATACGGGAGATGTAGGCCCGCAGCGCATCGGCGTAGGGTCCGGCCGCGGCCACCATGTCGTCCGCGTCGAACCCGATGTTGTTGACGAACTCCGTGGCTACGGGGCCGGGTTCGACGACGGACACGGTCACCCCCGTACGGGAGACCACAGGCGCGAGGCTCTCCATGAAGCCTTCGACGGCGAACTTGGCGGCGCAGTAGGCCTCGTTGAAGGGCTGGCCGATGATGCCGCCGACGCTGGTGACAGTGATCAGCCGCCCGCCGGAAGCGCGCAGATGAGGCAGCGCGGCCTTCGTGGTCTGGACGACGCCGAAGAAGTTGACCTCCATGACGTGGCGTACGTCCTCGACGGTGTCATTCTCCATCGTGCCGATATGGCCGGCGCCGGCGTTGTTGATGAGCGCGTCGAGGCGGCCGTAGTCGGCGACGACGCCCTCGACGGCGTCGGTAACGGAGGCGGCCTCAGTGACGTCGAGCTGCCGGATGTCCAGCTCGACCCCGGCGGCTTCGGCAGCCTTGCGCAGGGCGTCCGCGCGGCCGGGGTCGCGCAGTGTGGCCACAGTGCGTCGGCCGGTCTGCGCGATGGCGACGGCGGCGGCGAGACCGATTCCGGAGGACGTACCGGTGATCAGAACAACGGGGGAGGGCATGAGGTGCCTCTTCCATGGGGGTGGTCGGCGAAACGGAATACTCAAGTGCGTGCACACGCACATTAAGCTTTAAGTGTACGTACACGCAACCGATAGAATCGCGGGTATGGCGACGAACAAGCTCACCCAGGCTGAGATGTCCCTGGCCGACCATGCCTTCTACGGTCTGGTGTGGGCCGGAACCGTGCTCACCGAACGCGTCGACCGCGCGCTGATGAAGGCCCACCACCTCCCGGTTTCCTGGTTCGAGGTCATGCTGTGGCTCTCCTCCCAGGCCGATCCGGTCCCGGCCTCGGTCCTGGGGAACAGCACCATGCTCAGCCGGAGTCAGGTCTCGCGCGTTCTGGACGCGCTCCAGGAGCGGGGTCTGGTCCAGCGCACGCCCTCGGCCCGCGACGCACGCTCGGTCGAGGTCGCCCTCACGGCCGCGGGCCGCCAGCTGTTCGAACAGGCCGACGCCACGCGCCGCGCATGCCTGGCTCCGGTCTTCACCGATGCCCTCAGCGAGCGGGACCTCCAGGCGCTGGAGGCCGTCTGGTGCAAGCTCAAGCAGCACAAGGACCAGTGACGCGGGCGGGGTCGCGTACGGGGTGGGGTGGCTCGCGTTACGACCGTTAAGTGTTGCACTAGCAGTGGTTGTTGGTGATGGCGCCCGGCTACGCAGCCGTTTCCTCTCGGAATTCGATGCGGGACCGTGGCGCGAGCCGCGCCCCGCGGCAACCCCCGTGCCGGCCCCGGCCAGGTCCCCCCGTCCTGGCCGGGGCCTTCTCGATACCGGGGTGCGCGGGTGAGCGATCCGGCTTCCGCCGAGGCCCAGGTGATGATGACGATCAGTGCGACCGAGATCATGACCAGTGCATGACCAGTGCAGTGCATGACCTGGCTGCCATGACCGGCGCAGAGCGGAATGCCGTCGGCGCACACCTCCCTTCCCCTCTCGCGGCGGCGGCCCCACAAGGCCCACTCACGTTTCACCGCCCGCTCACGCGCACCGCCGCCGCGGCGGCGGCGTGCGCGGCAGTGGGCCATCGGCCGAGGGCCGTCGGTGGAGGGGAAACCGGCAGAGGATACGCGTCCGCGAACCAACAGCGGGCGGAATTACGGAAGTCACTTCGTATTGAGCGCGTTGGCGCTTCGCGTCCGTATGGGTTGGAGCGCAAGGCACTGGGGCGCCGGGGACCGGGACGTCACATCCGTTCCGGTACGGACACCGCTCCCGGTATGGACACCCCCCGAGCCTTGCGCACCGGTACTCGCACGAACCGGGCCGCGTCCCCGTAAGCCGGCCCGCTCCCCCCACTGGAGGACAGTGAGTTGAACCACCGACGTGTAAGCAAGCGGACCGGCGCCATGGTCGGGGCCGGCGCGGTCGCCGTCGCGGCGGCAGCCGTCATCCTGCCCAACGCCAACGCGAGCCAGGACAAGGACCCCACCCCCAAGACCTTCGCCGCGTCGGCCGCCGCGGAGCTCGGCACGACGCTGGCCGCCGGTCTCGGCAAGGATGCCGCCGGGTGGTACTTCGACGGCAAGTCCGACCAGTTGGTCATGAACGTGCTGGACGAGGAGACCGCGGAGAGCGTGCGGGCCAAGGGCGCCGTCGCGAAGATCGTGGAGAACAGCACGGCGGAGTTGAAGGCCGCCACGCAGACGCTCGGCGAGAAGGCCTCCGTGCCCGGTACCGCCTGGTCGATCGACCCGAAGACCAACAAGGTCTCGGTGCTCGCCGACAAGACGGTCACCGGTGCGAAGATGGCCACGCTGAACAAGGCCGTGGACGGGATGGACGGCATGGTGACCGTCAAGCGGTCCGCCGGCGAGTTCAAGCCGTTCGACCACCCGGAGCCCGCGGCTGACGCGGCTGACGCGGGTGGTGCGGCAGGCGGTGCGGAGGACGCGGGTGCCGGTGCCGGAGCGGGAGGTGCGGAGGACGCGGGCGGTGCGGCAGGCGGAGCGGCTGACGCCGGTGGTGCGGCGGGCGGTGACGCCGGGGCCGGTGGTGCGGCCGGTGGTGAGGCCGGAGCCGGAGGCGCTGATGACGCCGGTGGTGCGGCTGGTGGTGACGCGGGAGCCGGTGGTGACGCCGGTGGCGCGGCGGCCGGCGAGGGCGTGGAAGGCGGCGACGCGATCTTCGGCGGCGGCTCACGCTGCTCTCTCGGGTTCAATGTCGAGGCGGACGGTGCCCCGGCGTTCCTGACCGCGGGCCACTGCGGTAACGAATCCGAGACCTGGACCTCCGACGAGGCCGGCCAGCAGGCGCTGGGCACGGTCGCGGACACCCAGTTCCCCGAGAGCGACTTCGCCCTGGTGAAGTACGACGACGCGAACACCGCTCCGTCGAGCTCGGTCGACCTGCAGGACGGTACGAAGCAGGAGATAACGAAGGCCGCCGAGGCGAGCGTCGGTATGGAGGTGAAGCGCAGCGGCAGCACGACCGGGACGAGCGACGGCACGGTCACCGGTCTGGACGCCACGGTGAACTACGGCAACGGCGACATCGTCAACGGTCTGATCCAGACCGATGTGTGCGCCGAGCCCGGGGACAGTGGCGGTGCGATGTTCGCCGAGGACGCCGCTGTGGGCCTGACCTCCGGCGGCAGCGGTGACTGCACCCAGGGTGGCGAGACCTTCTTCCAGCCGGTCACCGCGGCGCTGGAGGCCACCGGTGCCGAGATCGTCGCCGGTGACGGCGGCGCGGGCGCGGGTGGCGCCGACGCGGGTGGCGCTGACGCCGGTGCGGACGCCGGTGGTGCTGACGCGGGCGCCGATGCGGGTGGCGCCGATGCCGGTGCGGGCGCGGGTGGTGCCGACGCGGGTGCGGACGCGGGTGCGGACGCGGGTGGTGCCGACGCCGGTGCCGCTGGCGGTGCGGACGACGGTGCGGCCGCTGCCGGTGGCGCCGCCGACTCCGGTGCCGAAGCCGACGCGGGCGGCGCGGCAGCGAGCAGTGGCGGGGCCGAAGCAGGCACCGAGGAACCCTGAGAAGGACGGCTCCGGCTGCCTGCATCGCTCCGACTCCTGAAGCCTCGGGCACCCCTCGTGGGTGCCCGAGGCTTTCTGGTGTCCGTCCGGAACCGACATCCTGTGCGTTCAGGACGGGTCCGCCGCCGCGCCGCGGCCGGAATCAGCCGGCCCCGGGCACGTAAACCGCTTTCAGCGCGGCAGAGACGTGCCCTCAGCGCGGGCAGGAACGTGCGCTCAACGCGGTAGATTCGCCTCGATCGCCGTGACGATCTCCTCGGCTCCGGGCTCGGTACGGGGACGGAAGCGGCCGACCACCTCGCCCGCCGGGGAGACGAGGAACTTCTCGAAGTTCCACTGGATGTCCCCCGCCTCGCCCGAGGCGTCGGCGCTCCGCGTCAGCTCCGCGTACAGAGGGTGCCGGTTCTCCCCGTTGACCTCGAGCTTCTCGAACAGGGGGAAGCTCGTGCCGTAGGTGGTCGAGCAGAAGGTACGGATGTCCTCGGCGGTGCCCGGCTCCTGGCCGCCGAACTGGTTGCAGGGGAAGCCCAGGACGGTGAATCCGCGGTCGGCGTACCGCTGTTGCAACTCCTCCAGACCCTCGTACTGCGGGGTCAGGCCGCACTTCGACGCCACATTGACGAGGAGCAGGGCCCTGCCCTTGTGATCACTGAGGGAGGTGGGGTCGCCGGCCAGCGTGCGCAGCGGGATGTCGTACAGGCTCACGGGAGTCCTCTCGGTCGGATGCACCGGTGTTGTCCGGCCCTGATTCTGCCGTGAAACCCTGCCCACGCCGACCCCGGCCCATCAGCTTCATTCAACTTATGAAGATGAATCTGAAGGGGCGTACGGACGGGTGCACCTGGACCCGATGCTGCCGCCGCAGATGTCGGACGGTGTGACGCTGCGGGGTCTGCACTGGCAGGGCCGTACCTACGACGTGGCCATCGGCCCGGACCAGACGACGGTCCGGCTGACCAGCGGGGAGCCGTTCACCGTGGAGACACGGCAGGGCTCGCAGGTGGTGAGTGCCGACGCGCCGGCGGTTCTCAAGACCCGCCGCCCCGACCTCACTCCGACCGACAACCTGGCCCGCTGCAAGACGGCGAAGGCAGGCTCGGAGGAGCCCGGTCTGTACGCCAATGCGGCCGTGGACGGCAACGCGGCCACGGCCTGGGTCCCGGACGCCGCGCACGGCGCCCTGACGACCGACCTCGGCCGGCCGGCCCGTATCTCCGGCATTTCCGCGAAGTGGACGGACCTGCGACCGGAGTCGTACCAGGTGCTGACCTCGCTCGACGGCAAGCACTGGCGGGCCGGGTCCTTCGCCGAGGGCCGTATGGGCGAACTGGAGAAGCCGTCCCTGGCGCGCTACGTACGGGTCGAGGTCCGGGGGAGCGACGCCAAGAAGCACCCGGGAATCCAGGAGCTCGAGGTGGTCCGGGCCCCGTCGGGCGGAGGAGGCGAGTAGCCGACCGGCCGTCATGGCCGTATTGCCCCGCCGTTCGGCCGGCGGCGGGGCAGGAGGAGAGCGAAGAACAGGCCGTGACCCACCGCTGCCCGGCGTGTGAGGTCACGGCCTGCTCTCCGGTACCCAGGCACAGACGTTGCCCGGCCGGATGAGCCGACGAGGGCGGGCGTCGCCCGGCAGGACGAACCGGCCGTGGCCGTCATGTCCGGCGTGCCTGGCCGGACATGACACGGGCGGTGTACGTCCACGCCGTACGGCGGTGCGTGCCACGGCCGGCGTTGGAGCCGCGCCGCCGAGGGGTGCACGAGCCCGGAGCCGGGCTCGTGCCGCGCCGAGAGGCAGCAGGGCACGCCCCTGAGCTGCGGCTCGGCCGGAACCGGCGCTCGCCGGGACGTCGACGGTCGTTCACGCCCCGCCCTATGCCTCGGAAGGTCACGACGGCATACTGCACGGCCATGACGCTCATGGCTGAAACCATCACCCTCGAACGGCTGGAAGAGCTTCTCGCCGACGCATCCATCTCCCCGGTGCACCGGGCACTGTGGCTGCTGCTGTGGGAGGGCGACCTGCCCGTACTCGATCTGCTCGCTCTCGACGTCCGCGACGTTCACCTCGAGAAGCGAGAGGTGAGCACCTCGTCGTGCCGAAACCAGCCGGCGGGGGAGGTGGACTTCAGCGAGCGTGCGGCCGGGCTGCTCAGCGAACTGATCGGCGAACGTGAGGACGGGCCGTTGTTCGCCGTGGGCAGCCGGGCGCTGAGCTGGGAGACGGCGATGCAGGGCGCCCAGGAGCAGGGCCATGCCATCCACGCCTTCCGTACGGGTGGAAAACGCCACCGACAGGACAGCGAGTAACCGCGAAAAAAATTCTTCGGCGCCGCTGAACACGAGAGCGCTTGCATCCGTATCCCCCTGTGCGTTGAGCCTTCCTTCCGGGTGAAACGCCTCCTTTCGCGATGGTGCATTACCCGTTGTCGCAGGTCAGGCGTGTGGGGCCGGACGGAGGGCCCTTTGCGTATCCGGCCGGGGCGGCCCCTTGCGGGGCCACGCCCCCGGCGAGGAACGACCATCGGAAAGGGGCCCCGTGGAGAGCAAGGGCCACAGACGTACCCGTGTCATCGGCACGGCGGTTGCCGCGGTGACCGCCCTGGCGTTGGGGGGAGGGGGGATCTTCCTGGTGACCGGCGATGCCTCCGCCGGCAGCGGAGCGCAGGCCGATCCGTCGCCGCAGGCGGGCAGCCAGAAGCTGGCCACCATCGACTGTCCTGATGTCGCCGAGCAACTGTCGCAGGTGCCGGAGCGGGCCCGTCCCGCCGTCGACGCCCAACTGGCGCAGTTGGACACCCAGGTGGCGGACGCCTACGAGCGCTGGGCCGCCTGGGGGGCGGAGGCCGGGCAGCAGCGTGCGGAATCCGTCCTGAAGCCGCTGGCGAACCAGCGGCGTACCACGATCGACAAGATCGCCACAGCGGTCGACCGGCTGGCCGAGCGGCCCTCCGGGCTCGCGTCCATGGCGCCCTGCACGCTCAAGCAGGACACCGCCGCCGCACCGGCCGCCGGGGCGCAGGTCCAGGCGCAGGACAGCGAACAGCAGACGGGTGGTGAGCAGCAGGGCGACGGCCAGCAGCAGGGCACCGGCCAGCAGCAGGGCACCGGGCAGCAGCAGGGCACCGGGCAGCAGCAGACCTCCGGGCCGCGCCGTGCGGACTTCGTCGACATCCGCCGGGTACGGCCGAATGTGACGAAGCCGCAGGCCCGCCGGAACGCCTCCCTGGGCACCTTCTCCTCGCGCTGCGGGCGCAACGAGAACAAGCACTTCAACCCGGACAATGTGATCGTCGCCCCCGGGGTCGGCAACGGCGCCCATCACATGCACGACTACGTCGGCAATCTCGACACCGATGCCTTCTCCAGCAACGAGGGTCTCGCCGCCGCCGGTACCACCTGCACCAACGGGGACCGTTCCACCCACTACTGGCCGGTCCTGCGGCTGCGCAACGGTCAGCGGGAAGCAGACGCGAACGCACCGGGCGGCGGTCAGGACGGCAATATCGGAAAGATCCTTCAACCGGCGTCCGTGAAGCTGACGTTCAAGGGCAGCCCGGTCGGCAAGGTGACCGCCATGCCCCGCTTCCTGCGCATCATCACCGGTGACGCGAAGGCCTTCACCAACGGACCGGCGAACGCCAACGCCTCGTGGAGCTGTACCGGATTCGAGAACCGCCAGCTCAAGAACAAGTACCCGATCTGCCCCAGGGGCAGCAGGGTCGTACGGACGTTCAACTTCCAGAGCTGCTGGGACGGCAGCAATATCGACAGCGCCAACCACCGTACGCATGTGGCTTTCGCGGGCAGGGACGGCTCCTGCTCAGCCGGTTTCACGGCCATTCCGCAGCTGGTACAGCGGATCACCTACAACGTGCCGGCGGGTTCGGTGTTCGCCGTCGACAGCTTCCCCGAGCAGCTTCACCAGCCGGTGACGGACCATGGGGATTTCATCAACGTCATGTCGGACCGGCTGATGAGCAAGGCGGTCTCCTGCATCAACGCCGGACGCACATGCGGCTGAGCTCTGAGCTCTGAGCCGTGAGCCGTGAGCCGTGAGCCGTGAGTCCTGAGCCTGAGGCCTGTGCAAGGAGCCGCGCGCCATCGAGCCTCAGTCCTCCGGCCGGTTGAGGCCGGGTCGGTCGGTCCCTTGCGGGGAGGGGGACCGACCGGCCCTCGTTGCGGTGGATGCCGACGTGGAGTACGTCACATCGCTCAGATGTGCATAAGGGACTATGCGGCAGAAAATTCAAGGCGTCATGAGGGGTTTGTCTGCCCATGACCGCAGTGTGTGCGCCCCTGGGCCCCCACTGTCATGGCGCTCGCAGGTCTGACGCTTCCTCGGCCGGATCGCGTTTGATACACACGTCTGATTCGTCCCCGAGTGGTCCAGGAAGCGCACCATGATCCACGGCAATACCGCAGATCACCATGTGTTCGAGCTCGACCTCACTCTCGAAGAGGCGCGCCGGAGGGCCGAGGTTGTAGCGGCGATGGGGGACGACTGGGACCCGGTCGCGGTGATGCGGGCCGAGGAGGACGCGTACCGCCTGCTCTACTCGAACCTGGACGCGGAACAGCGCGCGACCCACCAGAGGCTCGTGGAGGCCGGTGTCCTCCCGCCCCGGGACGGTGACGACCGTGCTGCCACTTGATCCCAGCGCGGACATGGGCCGCCGGGCGTGGGTGACCTGCCCCCGGTGCGAGGACGACCGGGACTGCGGGACGTGCCTGGCGGGTCGCAACTGCCGGGACCACTGGCGCTATCTGCTGTCGAACTCCGGAAACCTGCTGCATCTCCAGTGCCCGAACTGCACGCATCTGTGGTCCGAACAGACCGGTTTCGGCGCGGGCTGAGGGGGCGCGCGGGGCGGTACGCCCGCCGGGGTGGCAGGCTCGTACGCCGGGTACTTCTCACCGTCGTTCGTGTGCCGTTGCGATGAACGCGCGGGGTGGCATTCCCGTACTACACCGCAGGCGGGACTTGCCGCCGGACCGGTGAAGGAGGTGTCCCGCGGATGACTGTGCATCGCAATGCCGCCGTGGCTGCCCTGGTCGGTGCCGTCCCCCTCCTGCTGACGGCCGTGACCACCGTCCCGGCGCAGGCGCACGGGGCTCCGACGGACCCGGTCAGCAGGGTGGCCGCATGCGGCCCGACGGGGGAGAGGACGGCGCGGTCGGCGGCCTGTACCGCGGCTGTCGCCGCCAACGGCGGCCGGACGTTCGACGACTGGGACAATCTGAGGGTGGCCGATGTCCGGGGGAAGGACCGGCAGGTCATCCCGGACGGAAAGCTGTGCAGCGCGGGCGTCGACGGCTATCAGGGGCTGGACACCGCCCGTGCCGACTGGCCCGCCACGAGGCTGACGGCCGGCGACGACTTCACGCTGACCTACCGTTCGACCATCCCGCACCAGGGGACCTTCAGTCTCTATCTCACCAAGGACGGCTACGACCCGGCGACACCGTTGTCCTGGGACGACTTGGAGTCCGAGCCGTTTCTGACAGCCCGTGACCCGAAGCTCGAGGACGGCTCGTACCACCTCAAGGGCAGGCTGCCCGCGGGGATGACGGGCCGTCATGTGATGTACACCGTCTGGCGGAACACCGATACGCCGGACACCTATTACTCCTGCTCCGACGTCGTCTTCAAGGGCGGCGACGAGGGCAGGGGGAGCGGCAGCGGGGGAGGGTCGGCGGCCTCCGAGGAGGGGAAGGCCGCGGACTCTGCCGGTTCGGTCGCCCGGTCGCGGACCGACGGACCCGCTGCCTCTCCCACGGATTCCGAGGAGTCCTCGGATGCCAAGAAGCCCACGGGGTCCGACGATTCAGTGCAGTCCACGGATTCCACGAAACCGGCCTCGGCCGAGGCCGGCTCCGAGTACGGCTCCCTGCCGGTGATCGCGGGCATCGCAGCGGCCCTCGCCGCGGCCGCGGTGGGCGCCTTCGCCGTTCTCCGACGGCGGCCCTTCTGAGTGAACGTAGGACGCGGAGCGCTCCCTGACCCGGGGCGCCACCGCACCCCATGCCCTATCCCCCACCGGTAGCTCGGAGGCGGCCCGCGGATGTTCGCGTCGCCGCTCCGGAAGGAGTTCCGCCGTGTCCCAACCCATCGATGCGGCCCTGCGCAGCACCGCGCACAGTCCGTCCTGGGCCATGCTCAACCGATTGGCGCCCAGCGGCCGGAGTGAGCGGTCGGACCGGATCGACCGGACCGACTCCTACCGTGAGCCCGAGCCGTACGCCCAGGCCGGGCAGACCGACCGGATCGATTTCTGCATCCCCTGCAACCCCTACTTCCCGAGCCCCGAGATGTTCGGGCGGCTCCAGGGCTCCCTGGAGTCGATCCTGAAGTACTACCCGAGCGACGCCGATACGATCACCGCCGAGCTGTGCAGCGTGCTCGGGCTCAATCCGCAGACCGTCGCCATGGGGAACGGCTCGACCGAGCTGATCACCTGGATCGACCATCTGCTGGTCAAGGAGAGCCTCGCGATCCCCATCCCCACCTTCGGACGCTGGACCGACCAGCCTCTGGAGACCGGCAAGCGCGTCGACATGTTCCCGCTGCGCGAGGAGCAGGACTTCGCCCTCGACCTCCAGGAGTACGTCCAGTTCATCCGCCGCCGTGGCTCCAGGGTCGCCGTGGTGTGCAACCCCAACAATCCCGACGGAGGTTACCTCCGGCGGCAGCAACTCTTGTGGCTGCTGGACGAGTTGGTCGACCTGGATCTGGTGGTGGTCGACGAGTCCTTCATCGACTTCGTCGATGCGGAGCGCTCCCCCTCCGTCGCCGACGAGGCCGCGATCCGCCCCAATGTGATCGTGCTGAAGAGCCTCGGCAAGAACTTCGGTCTGCACGGCATCAGGTTCGGTTATCTCGTGGCCAATCCCGCCCTGGCGAGGAAGGTCCGCGACGCGCTGCCGAAGTGGAACCTCAACTCCTTCGCGGAGACCGTGGTGTTCATGCTGAAGGAGTACGGCGCGGAGTACCGGCAGAGCCTGGCCCTGCTCTCCCGCGACCGTGCCAACATGTCCCTCGCCCTCGCCGGGCTCCCGGGGCTGGTCGTCTTTCTGTCCCAGGGCAACTTCCTCCTGGTGAAGCTCCCCGACGGCGTCGACGGAGTGCCGCTGCGGGACTATCTGCTCTCCGAGCACGGCCTGTTCGTGCGCGAATGCGGCAACAAGCTCGGCAGCAGCAGCCAGTTCCTACGGCTGGTGGTCCGCCCGTCCCCGGATGTCGAGCGGTTGCAGGCCGGTCTCCAGGCCTATCTGTACGGGGGACTGAACTCGCCCATGTACCAGGCGACCCGAGCCGCGCTCCCCTCGCCGATCTCCGCCATCCACACACCGGAGACGGCCTGAGCGGACGGTGGCGATCGTCGAGTGATCAGCGGGGGCTGCTCGCGGCGCCGCGCTCCCCGGGGGCGCGCCGCCGCGAGCCGGTTGAGGGCAGCCGTGCCGTCCAGGACGTCCGCGGGATCCGTGACGAGGGAGCGGCGCCGTACGGAGCGGGCCCGGTCTGCGCCGAACCGCCGACTCACCTTCCCGGGCTGCGAGTTCGAGGTGCGCGTCAGACCTGCCGGAATGCGCAGAGCACCCGCGGTCGCTGGGCGCCCGGACACACGGACGGCGGGCGGTAGTACGGGCTCCCGGCGGCGGGGCGCTCCCGGGAACAGCTGACCACGGCCGGGGCCGGCCGGCCACGGCCCGCGCGTCTCACATCAGAGGCTTCTCGAACCAGTGGTCGGCGTAGGGGCCGTCGTTGTAGGGAGGGATCTCGACGTAGCCGTGCCGGGCGTAGAGGTTGCGTGCCTAGATGAGGTCGCGGCGCGTGTCCAGCCGCATGGTGGTCGCCCCGAGGCCCCGGGCCGACTGTTCGGCCGCGGCGAGCAGTTGTGAGCCACCGCCCGCGCGCCGCGCCTCGGGGAGGACGAACACCCGGGTGAGCTCGGCGGTACGCGGAGTGAGCAGGCGCAGCCCGACGGAGCCGACCGGGGTGTCCCCACGCCGGGCGAGCAGCAGCAGGCCGGTCGGGGGTGCCAGATCGTCGCTGGGGTCCTCGGCCAGTGCGGCGTCGATCTCCTCGTCGGTGGCCGTCCACCCGTAGTAGCGGCCGGCCATCTCGGCGAAGTACCGGCGCAGCATGGCAACCGCATCGGGGTGGCAGACCGGGACGGGGGCGATCGCCCAGTCCCGGTCTGCCGTGTCCCGGCCGGCCGTGGGTGCGGAGGATGACGTCTTCACGGGGTCATTCTCCCTTCCGTGGCCCGCGGTTGCTGCCGTGGCCCCGGAGAGCAGCGCCGGGGTCCGGCTGCGCCGGGGCGTGGGATCGCCGTTGACGGCCTACGGCTCGTAGAGGGCTTCGATCTCCTTTTCGAAGTCCCGGGCGACCGCCTCCCGCTTGATCTTCATCGTCGGGGTGATGTGCCCGCTCTCCTCGGTGAAGTCCACCGGAAGGATGCTGAAGCGGCGGATCGATTCTGCTCTCGACACCAACTCGTTGGCGTCCTCCACGGCCCGCTGGATCTCCGCGCAGAGCTCGGGGTCGAAGGCCAGTTCCTCTCTGGCCAGCCTCTGCTTGCGGTGGATCAGTTGCCAGTGCTTGAGCCCGTCCGGGTCGAGGGTGATGAGCGCGGTGACGTACGGGCGGTTGTCGCCGATCACGATGCACTGGCCCACCAGCGAGTGCGCGCGCAGCCGGTCCTCGAGCGGGGCCGGCGCGATGTTCTTGCCGCTCGCGGTGATGATGATCTCCTTCTTGCGGCCGGTGATCGTGAGGTAGCCGTCGGCGTCGAGCGCGCCGATGTCGCCCGTCGCGAACCACTTCCCACGATCGGCCCACGGGTCCGACCCGCTCTCCTCGGCCGGCGGCCATGCGGGAGGAGGCCCCACCGAGAACGGCACGGCGGCGCGCAGGGCGGGATCCCAGTAGCCGGCGAAGACCTGGTCGCCACGGACCAGCACCTCACCGTCACCGGCGATACGGACCGCCGTGCCCGGGAGGGGCCAGCCCACCGTGCCGAGTCTGGGCCTGAGCGGCGGTGTGACGGTCGCGGCCGCGGTCGCCTCCGTCAGGCCGTAGCCCTCGAAGATCTCGATGCCCGCGCCCGCGTAGAAGGCCGCCATACGGTGGCCGAGGGGCGAGCCGCCGCAGATGGCGTACTTGACCTTGCCGCCGAGGGCGGCCCGGATACGGCGGTAGACCAGCGGATCGTAGAGCGCGCGGGCGGTGCGCAGCGCAATGCCCGGGCCCGGCCCGGTGCCGTGCTCCTCGGCCTCATGGGCCTCGCCCCAGCGCCGGGCGATGGTGGCGGCCCGGTCGAAGGAGGCGACGCGGCCCATCTTCTCCGCCGTCGCCCGTGCTGTGTTGTACACCTTCTCCAGGACGTACGGGACGACGAGCAGGAAGGTGGGTTCGAATCCGGCGAGGTCGGCGAGCAGGGACTCGGTCTTGATGCTCGGTGCGTGGCCGAGCCGTACACGGGCGCGCAGACAGCCGACGGCGACCATCCGTCCGAAGACATGCGAGAGGGGGAGGAAGAGCAGCGTGGACGCCGGCTCGTTGGTGACCGACTTGAAGCAGGGGTGCAGCATCTCGATCGCGTTGTCCACCTCGGCGAAGAAGTTGCCGTGGGTGAGGACGCAGCCCTTGGGGCGGCCGGTGGTGCCGGAGGTGTAGATCAGCGTGGCGACGGAGTCCGGCGAGAGAGCCGCACGGCGCGAGGCCACCTCGCTGTCGCGGACCCCCTTGCCCGCGGCCGCGAGCTCCCCGATGGCGCCGGCGTCGAACTGCCACAGATGCGCGAAGTGCGGCAGCTGATCGAGTTCGGCGTCGATCAGCAGTGCTTCGTCGACACCCTCCACGGCGCAGCCGACGGCGCCCGCGTCCTGGATGATCCAGCGGGTCTGCTCGGCCGAGGAGGTGGGGTAGATGGGGACGGTGATCAGACCCGCGGCCCAGGCGGCGAAGTCCAGAAGCGTCCACTCGTACGTCGTACGGGCCATGATGGCGAGCCGGTCGCCGGGGCGCAGGCCGTGCGCGATGAGCCCCTTGGCGGTGGCCAGGACCTCATCAGCGAACTGCGCCGCCGTCACATCCTGCCAACTGCCGTTCGGCCGCTGCCGGCTGAGCACGACAGCGGTGGGCGCCTCGGCGGCGTTGTCGAAGGGGATGTCGGCCAGACTCCCGTGGGCCGGCGGCGGGGCGAGCGGCGGAACGAAGACTTCCCGCACCTCCCCGTCCACCACGGTCTTCCTCGGTTCCACCAGCACGGGCGGTGCCGGAATCTGCGTTACGGACACGAGCTGCTCCTCCTTTTCGGCCACGGGTGTGGGGCCCGGCGGCGTGCAGGAAGTACGAGGACAGGCGGACTGTGATGAAGTACGGGGCCGGGGCGCGAGATGCTCAAGGGACGCGGCGGCGGAATCACCGGCCATGCCGGCCACGGGCGGCCGGGCTCCCCACCGCCCCCCCGCACACGTCCGGGCTGGACCGGATCGACGGCATGCCGGGAAGCGACCGGGCGGCCAAGGCTCCTGAGCTGGTGCTGGATCTCCACCATGTGTGGGACTTCATGCGCGCACCGAGGACGGCCGGGCTCCCGGCCGTCCTCGGTGGTGCGGGGGCGGCCCGGCCCTGTCGTACGCCGCCGGACGAGGCCGCGGACGGCGGCGAGGGGAACCGGCCCGCCACCCTCGCCGTGCCGTCGGCGGCCTGCCGCCCTCGCCGTGGAGGTGCCCGGGAGCGGTCCGCGTCGAGAACGGCGCCGAGCCGACGTATCGTGGCCGGAACGGCGTGGTGCGCCCCCGCCGTGAGCCATGCGCTCAGTCCGGTGGAGGCGGGCCCGTACGTCCGCCACATCCGAGATCGTCGAGCCGGTGCCGGAGGCCGTCATGGCCGACCCTCAGGGTTTTCTCACCACCCCCCGCCGTACCTGCCCCCGCCGTCCCGTCGAGGAACGGGTGAGCGACTGGAACGAGGTCTACGCCGGCCAGGGCCTGCTGCCGATCATCAACGCCCAGGCCGGGCGCTGTATGGACTGCGGCATCCCCTTCTGCCACAGCGAATGCCCCCTGGGAAATCTGATCCCGGAGTGGAACGTCCTGGTCTCGCGGGACGACTGGGACGCCGCGAGCGAGCGGCTGCACGCCACCAACAACTTCCCGGAGTTCACGGGGCGTCTGTGCCCGGCTCCGTGCGAGACGGCCTGTGTGCTGGCCATCAACGCCGATCCGGTCACGATCAAGAACGTCGAGGTCGCCATCGCCGACCACGCGTGGGAGCACGGGTGCGTGCCCCCGAGGCCTCCGGAGCGGCTCTCCGGGAAGACCGTCGCCGTCGTCGGCTCCGGCCCCGCGGGCCTGGCGAGCGCCCAGCAGCTCACTCGCGCCGGGCACACGGTCGCGGTGTTCGAGCGGGCCGACCGTATCGGAGGCCTCCTGCGCTACGGCATTCCCGCGTTCAAGATGGAGAAGATCCATCTCGACCTCCGTCTCGAGCAGATGCGGGAGGAGGGCACCAAGTTCCGTACCGGTGTCGCGGTCGGCACCGATGTCGACGCCGCCCGCCTCGCGGAACGCTACGACGCGATGATCATCGCGGCCGGCGCCACGGCCTGGCGCGAGCTTCCGGTGCCCGGCCGGGAGCTGGCGGGCATCCACCAGGCGATGGAGTATCTGCCCCTGGCCAACCGGGTGCAGGAGGGCGACCTCGACGAGTCGCCGATCACCGCCGAGGGCAAGGACGTCGTGATCGTCGGCGGCGGGGACACCGGTGCGGACTGTCTGGGAACCGTGCTGCGGCAGCGCGCGTCCTCTGTCGTCCAGCTGGACATCAACCCGCAGCCAGGGGAAGAGCGGGCGCCCCACGAGCCGTGGCCGGTATATCCCAAGGTCCACCGGGTGTCGCCGGCGCATGAAGAGGCCCGGGAGCTGGCCCGGCTGCGCGGGGCGGACCCCGAGGGGCGGGGTGTGCCCCTCCCCGGGCCCGAAGGGGACGTACGGCTGTTCTCCGCTTCCACGCTGCGGTTCGAGGGAGACGCGTCGGGTCATGTGGAGTCGCTCCACCTCGTCGGCGTCGAACCGGAGGGCAGACGCCCCCGGACCGGTACCGAGCGGGTGATACCGGCGCAGTTGGTGCTGCTCGCCCTGGGCTTCTCGGGTCCGGAGCGGGACAGCGGGCTCATCGACCAGCTCGGACTGGGACTTGACGAGCGCGGGAACATCGCCCGGGACGCGGACTTCGCCGCCGGTGTCCCCGGTGTCTTCGTCGCGGGCGACGCCGGGCGGGGGCAGTCCTTGATCGTCTGGGCGATCGCGGAGGGCCGCTCCGTTGCCGCGGCCGTGGACCGCTATCTGTCCGGCGGCACCTCCCTGCCGATGCCGGTCCGGCCGGCGGACCGCCCGCTGGTCGTCTGAGAGACGCCCGTTCTCGCCGGCCGCCCGAGACGAACTGTTCGGGCGGGCCGTCCGAGGCGAAGCGTTCGGGCGGGCCGTCCGAGGAGGCGGACCCGAGGCGGACGCACATCGCCACACACGCCCGCTCACCTGCACGGGCCTCCAGGCAGGACGGGCATGCAGTCGGTTGCATTCACTCCCGCACCTGACACAAGCTGGGGGCATGGGCTCCCCGGGCGGCCCCACGCTCATCACATCCGTGCAGCGCGCGATGCGCCTGATGGAAGCAGTGGGTGCACACGAGAGCGGCGCGCCGGCGAAGCAGCTGGCACGTGAGACCGGTACGCCCCTGGCCACCACGTACCACCTGTTGCGGACTCTGGCCCACGACGGCTACGTCAGAAAGCTGGACGACGGCGGGTACGTCCTGGGGGACCGGCTGGACTCCCTGCACTCCGAGAGCCGGGGCCAGGCGCTGCTCTCCCGGATACGTCCCGTGCTCGCCTCCCTCCGGGACGGCCTCGGCGCGGCCGCGTATCTGACCTTCTACGAGGACGGGGAGATCCGGGTCGTCGAGATCGTCGACGGGCCCCAGGCGCCCAGGGTCGACCTGTGGGTGGGATTCGAGGACGCGGGCCACGCCACGGCGCTGGGCAAGTGCGTCCTCCGGGACCTGGACAGGGAAGCACGGGAGGACTATCTCTCCCGGCATCCCCTCGCGGACCTCACGCCTCGCACCATCACCCGCTCCGAGGAGCTGTTCCGGCGGCTCGACTCGGCGTCAGCCGCCCCGCTGGTCGTGGACCGGGAGGAGTACATCCTGGGCACGGCGTGCGCGGCGGTGCCGGTCCACGACGGGACCACCCTCGGCTCGCTCGGTGTCTCCATCCAGGCCGACCGGTTCGACCGGGTCCAGGAGGCGGAGGCGCAGTTGTTCTCGACCGCTCGGCGGGTGAGCCGGGCCCTTTCGCTCACCATATGAAATAACCGCTCTTGTTGGACAGGGCCGGGTGCCGGTTCTCTGGGGGGAGCGTGACTCCCCCTGAGGGAGAGGCAACGCCCATCGCATGCTCCGCCGCAGTTCCACCCCACCCGTCCACCCCGAGCGGAAAGACCTGCGCTTCAGTCACATGACTCAGGCCCGGAACCATCACTTCGAAGACTGCCCACCGCAGCGGCTCCAGGCCGGTCCGGCCCCCGGCTACGGCCGGGCGGCACCCCGCCCCTCCTCACGTCCCGGCCACTCCCGACGCGCCCCGGCGACAGGAAGGCTCGCCTCATGGACCGGAGCCAGGGCAGCCCGGATGCGCGGCGACGACCTCGCGGCGGGCCTGGCCCTGCTGATCGTCTCGGCCGTGGCGCTCCTCGGGCTCCTGGAGGGAACCACGCTCTACTGGCTGCCGCTGCTCGCGGTGGGGCCGGCGCTCGCCGCGGTCACCAGCCGGCCGTGGGGCGTTCTCCGTGTGGGGCTGCTGGCCCTCGCCCTGGGCGTCGCGCTGGGGTCCCGCCCCGGCGGCCCCCGCGTCCACGAACAGATGATCGTGCTCGCCGCGGTGGTTGCCGTCACCCTGGCGAGCAGCCTGGCCAGTGCCCGGCGCCGGCGTCGCGAACAGGTGCTGGCCGATGTCCGTTCGGTCGCCGAGGCCGCCCAGCACGCCCTGCTCAAGCCGGTGCCGCCCACGGTCGGCCCGTTCCAGGTGGCCGTCCGCTACAGCGCCGCGGCGGCGGAGGCCCGGATCGGCGGCGACCTCTACGCCGTGGTGCCGACCCCGCACGGCGTACGGCTGATCGTCGGCGATGTGCGGGGCAAGGGACTGCCCGCGGTGGGGACGGCGGCCCTGGTCCTGGGTGTCTTCCGCGAGGCCGCGTACGACGAGCCCGATCTGCTCGGCGTGGTCCACCGGGTCGAGCGGAGCCTGGCTCGCAACCTCGGCCCCGACGACTTCGTGACCGCTGTGTTCGCCGGGTTCCCGCGGCCGGGATGCCTGGAGGTGGTCAACTGCGGGCACGCGCCTCCGCTGCTGGTCCGCGGGTCCGGTGTCATGGCGGTCGAATCCGGCAGCCCGGCTCCGCCCCTCGGGCTGAGTTCCCTGACCGGCGATGCGCCGACGTGCCAGGTCCTGCCCTTCGGAGCCGAGGACCAGCTTCTGCTCTACACCGACGGAGTCAGCGAGGCCCGGAATCACGGCAGGGAGTTCTACCCGGTGGCCGAGCGGGTGGTGCACCATCTGTCGTGCGAGCCGTCGCAGACCCTCGCCGGGCTGCACGACGAGTTGCTGGAGCACGTGGGAGGCCGGCTCCACGACGACGCGGCACTTCTGCTGATCCGCAAACCGGCCTTCGCCGGGAGTGCGGAGCCGACCCGTCCGGAGGAACCCACCCACGTGAACCCACCCACGTGAACCCACCCACGTGAAGGGGCTCGAGTGCCACGGCCCGTCGTATGCCGGACGTGTCGCACGCCCCGGCCCCTCGTGGTCAGGTCCCCCGCACCCACCGGCTCTCGTGGCACGCCCGCAGCGCCCCGGCCCTCGTGGCCACACCCCCGTGCGCCCTGGCCCTCGTGGCCACACCCCCGTGCGCCCCGGCCCTCGTGGCCACACCCCCCGTGCGCCCTGGCCCTGCGTGAACCACGGCCCTGCGTACGCGCCGGTAGGCCGCGACCGATCCGCCGGGGAGTTCACTCCTCCTTGGGCTCGCCCGGTGCCGGCGGGAGCGGCTGTTCCGCCCAGATGGTCTTGCCGCCCGCGGTGTAGCGCGTGCCCCAGCGTTGAGCACACTGGGCCACGAGGAAGAGCCCGCGTCCGCCCTCGTCGGTGCTCCGGGCACGGCGCAGGTGCGGAGAGGTGCTGGTGCCGTCGGAGACTTCGCAGATCAGGGTCCGGTCTCGGATCAGACGGAGGCTGATGGGGGAGGTGCCGTAACGGACGGCGTTGGTGACCAGCTCGCTGACGATCAGCTCCGTGGTGAACACGGCATTCTCCAGGCCCCAGTCGGCCAGTTTCTCCCCGGCCACGTGCCGGGCGTCGGCGACGGTGGCCGGCTCGGCGGGCAGGTCCCAGGAGGCGACGTCCTCACTGTTCAGGGCGCGGGTGCGGGCGATGAGGAAGGCGACATCGTCACGCGGGCGGTCCGGCAGCAGGGTACGGATCATGGTGTCGCAGATCTCCTCCAGCGGCCGGTCGGGGTGGGCCAGCGCGAAGAGCAGCCGTTCGAATCCGACATCGACATCCCGGTCGCTCGCCTCGATGAGCCCATCGGTGTAGAAGGCGACGACGCTGCCTTCCGTGAGTTCCAGCTCGGCGCACTCGAACGGCAGTCCGCCGAGCCCCAGCGGGGGTCCGGCAGGAACGGAGGGGAACTCCACCGGTTCCACCAGGTGGGCGATGGCGGGACTGGGGTGGCCGGCCCGGGCGACCGTGAACTTGCGGGACACCGGGTCGTAGATGGCGTAGAGGCAGGTCGCCCCGATGACGCCGGCACCGTCGGCGGAGCCGCCCATGGCGTCCTCATCCTCTTCGGAGAGCCGGATGACCAGGTCATCGAGGTGGGCGAGGAGTTCGTCCGGGGGCAGATCGAGGTCGGCGAGGGTGTGGACGGCCGTACGCAGCCGGCCCATGGTGGCGGCGGCGTGCAGGCCGTGTCCGACGACATCGCCGACCACCAGCGCCACCCGGGCTCCGGAGAGGGGGATGATGTCGAACCAGTCTCCGCCCACTCCGGCCTGGGCGTCGGCGGGCAGATAGCGGTACGCGGCCTCGACGGCGCTCTGTTTGGGCAGGTCGTGCGGGAGAAGACTGCGCTGGAGCGTCAGCGCCGCGTTGTGCTCACGGGTGTAGCGCCGTGCGTTGTCGATACAGACGGCGGCCCGGGCGACCAGCTCCTCGACGAGCATCAGATCGTCCTCGCCGAAGGACTCCGGATTCTTCCATCGTGCGAGGGTCGTCACGCCCATGGTGATGCCACGGGCCTGCAGGGGCGTGACCAGCGCCGAATGAATACCGAGTTCCCGCATCTTCGCGGCCCGTGCGGGATCCTCGGCCAGCCAGGGGGCGGAGAGATCCACGACGGGCGTCAGGGAGGGCCGGCCCGTGGCCAGACAGCGCGCGGGTGCCGATCCCGCCGCGTAACTGGTCTGCTCACCGGGCTCGACGACGGATTCCGGCAGGTCCTCCTGCACCGACCGGTGGGCCGCCCTGCGCAGCATCGCGGTGGGCCCCACCGGCCCGGGGAGCTGCTCCTGGCCGCGGACGACGGAGTCCAGCAGATCCACCGAGACGAAGTCGGCGACGCGCGGCACCAGCACCTCGGCCAGCTCCCGCGCGGTGTGTTCCAGGTCCAGGGTGGTGCCGATGCTCCCGCTGGCCTCGTTGACCAGGTCCAGCCGCTGCCGGGCCCGGTAGTGG
>NZ_JBQQBW010000150.1:0-13713 GCF_052245415.1 Streptomyces sp. 8N706
TGCGTTGTCGGGCTCGTCCGAGTACGCCCAGTACGAGGACGACCCTCCGCCTTGCGATCGCACGCACCAGCCGCCGCGACCCCCGCCCTTCGGGCGGACGGCGCTACTTTCGAAACACGCCCTAGGCGACGACGCACCGGAGTACGGCTGGTGGCGTGCGCCGGACGGGACCACCCAGGGCGCCTTTCTCCGCACACCGCCCTACCCCGTCCTGCTGTCCCGGATGCCCGAGGCGGCGGCCGACGCGCTCGCGGCGACCCTCGCGGGGCTGGAAGGGGCGACCACCGGGGCCAACGGGGCCCAGGCCACGGCCCTGGCCTTCGCGGCCGCATGGCAGCGCCGCACCGGCGCCGTCCCGCGGATCGACGAGACCAACCGGCTCTACCGCCTCGTGGAGCTCACCCCGCCCAGCCCCGCGCCTCCCGGCCGTGCCCGGCCCGCAACGGAGGCCGACCGCGACCTGCTCATCGAGTGGCTCGGGGCGTTCGCCGTGGAGCTCTCCGAGGTGGCGAGCGACCACGCCTCCGCCGTCGACGACCGTCTCACCTACGGAGGCCACACCCTCTGGGAGGCCGACGGCGTCCCCGTCTCGCTCGCCGGGATCACCCGTACGGTCGCCGGAATGGCCCGGGTGGCCCCCGTCTACACCCCACTCCCGCTCCGCACACGCGGCTACGCGGCAGCCGTCACCGCCGCCGTCAGCCGGGCCGCGCTGGACTCGGGAGCCGAGGAGGTCCTGCTCTTCACCGACCTGGCCAACGCCACCAGCAACGCCCTCTATCAGCGGATCGGCTACCGGCCGGTGGAGGACCACGTCCGGCTGTCCTTCGTCTGAGACGTGACGCACAGCGGAGATGTGACGGCCGGCGAAGCTGTGATGCACGGCTGAGATGTGACGCACGGCCCACTGCTGCAGGAGTTCGGCCCGGGTGTGAGGCCTGTGCGGAAATCGAATGCCCGGCCCACCGTGCACCACAGCTGTGACCTCGGCAAACGGCTTTCCAGTACGCCAAGATGATTTTGCAGCGCACATAATGGAGCGACCGGAGCCGGCTCCCACCCGGGGCCTACTCCTCACTGTCCTCACCCTGGAGGTGCCGTGACCGGATCCAGTCCCCGACGCTCCCCGCTCGGCCGGATGCGTCTCGCCTCGTTCGGCGCGGACCCGGCCGGAGAGCGGCTGGAGCGTATCCGGCGGTCCGCCCAGTATGCCGACGGGCAGTTCCACAACCCGGTACCGACCCGGACGATGGTTCCCGGGGCGACGCTGCCCATGCTGCGCACCCAGATGAGCCGAGCGGACCGCGCGCGCAGATACCCCACCGGCCCGGTCCCCGTGCACCGGCCCACCGCCGCCGACTGGGGCGAGCCGCCCGCGTCCGGCCTGCGGCTCACCTGGATGGGGCACTCCAGCGTTCTCGCGGAGATCGACGGCCACCGGGTGCTGTTCGACCCGGTCTGGGGGGAGCGCTGCTCGCCCTTCACTTTCGTCGGGCCGCGGCGGCTGCACCCCGTGCCCGTACCACTGGCCGAACTCGCCCCCGTGGACGCGGTGGTGATCTCGCACGACCACTACGACCACCTGGACATGCCGTCGATCCGCACCCTGGCCCGTACGGGCACGCTCTTCGCCGTACCGCTGGGCGTCGGCGCCGACCTCGAGCACTGGGGCGTGGCCCCGCGACAGATCGTCGAGCTCGACTGGCATGAGTCGACGCAGGTCGGATCGTTGACCCTGACCGCGACCCCGGCGCGGCACTTCTGCGGGCGCGGGCTGCGCGGGGGCCTGCGGACGCTGTGGGCCTCCTGGGTGGTCACCGGCCCCGAGCACCGGATCTTCCACAGCGGTGACACCGGCTACTTCCCGGGCTTCGCCGACATCGGGTCGCAGTACGGCCCGTTCGACGCCACCATGATCCAGATCGGTGCCTACAGCGAGTTCTGGCCCGAAATCCATATGACCCCGGAGGAAGGGCTGCTCACCCACGCCGATCTGTCCGTGGGGAGCCCGGCCGGGACGCTGCTGCCCATCCACTGGGGCACGTTCAACCTCGCCCCGCACCCGTGGGCCGAGCCCGCCGAACGCACCGTGGCCGCGGCGGCGGAGGCCGGGGCGAAGCTCGCCGTGCCCCGTCCCGGGGTGCCGTTCGAGCCCGCCGCCGAGCACACCGTCGACCCGTGGTGGCGGGCGGTCGCGGTGCCGCCCACGCACGGCTGGCCGAGCTGTACGGGCCCGGGGGCGGGCGGGATCGCACGCGCCGCGAGTACCGGGAGCGGAGCCGCCGCCACCCCGCAGACGTCCTGAGAGGGCCGGAGAAGCGCCGTCCCAAGGCCGCGCCATCAGTCCCCGGTCACCCCGGGGGCGGGTCGGACGGCGGGCGGATGCGCGCGGCCAGGACGGCGACATCGTCCTCCACGGTCCGGCTCACCAGGTGCCGCAGCACCT
The DNA here is from genome assembly GCF_052245415.1 of Streptomyces sp. 8N706. Classification (NCBI taxonomy): domain Bacteria; kingdom Bacillati; phylum Actinomycetota; class Actinomycetes; order Kitasatosporales; family Streptomycetaceae; genus Streptomyces; species Streptomyces sp. 8N706. The sequence continues at coordinate 2,447 of NZ_JBQQBW010000150.1, forward strand.
CGTCGAGGAGTTCGTCGAGTTCGCCGCCCACCACCAACCGCAGCCCGGCGAGCCGCGCGAGTGACGCGTCGATGTCCTCTCCGCGCCGCTCCACCAGGCCGTCGGTGTACAGGAGCAGCACCTGATCGGCCGTGAATTCCCTGTTGACCATCTCGTAACCGCCGAAGCCGGTGCCGAGCGGCGGGCCGGTGGGGACCCGTACGAGTTCGGTGCGGCCGTCCGTCGTGAGGACGGCGGGCGGCAGATGCCCGGCACTGGAGTACGAGCAGATGCCCCGGGCGGGGTCGATCAGGGCGAGCAGACAGGTGGCCGGGCGGCCCGACTCCCGCTCGGAGATCGTCGTGTCGAGCTGCCGCAGGATCCGGTGCGGCGGCAGATCGGTCGAGGACACATAGCGCAGCATCGAGCGGTAGTTGCTCATGTCGACCGCGGCCTCCACACCATGGCCCATCACATCGCCCATGACCAGCAGCGTCCGCCCGAACGACAGCCGGACCGTCTCGAACCAGTCGCCGCCGACCAGCGCGCTGCTGCCGGAGGGAAGGTAGCGGGAGGCCAGCTCGATATTGGGATGGGGATTGCCGGGCTCGGCCAGCAGGGCCCGCTGCAGTTCCAGGGCGATGCCCTGCGACCGGGTGTAGCGGCGTGCGTTGTCGATGCTGATGGCCGCCCGCCCGGCCAGGTCCTGGGTGATCACCACATCGTCCTCGGTGAAGGCGGGGGAGTCCCCGGCCCGCGCCAGGGACACCGTGCCGATGGGGTGGCCGCGGGCGGCCAGCGGCACCACCAGCGTCGAGTGGATGCCCGCGGCCCGGTAGGCGGCGAGGCACTCGGCGCTCGCCGCCGAACGGCTCAGCTCATCGTCGGAGAGCAGATTCCGCATGACCGGGCGGACGGTCTCCAGACAGCGCGGAATGGCCGAGCCCGCGGGATACTCCACGTACTCGCCCGCCATGCCCAGATCCCGTACCCGGTCCCGCAGCGCCGGGACGGAGGCCAGCGCGGTGCGGCGCAGCCACAGCGCCCCACCCGGCGCCGGGTGTCTGCCCTCCTCGGTCTCCGCCGGGAAGACCTCCACGGTCACCACGTCGGCGAGCAGCGGTATGAGGAAGTCCGCCAGCTCGGCGCAGGTGGTGTCCATATCCAGGGTGGTGCCGATCCGGGTGGCGGCGGTGTCGAGCAGGGCGAGCCGCGAACGGGCCTGCTCCAGATCGCGTCGCTCCTGCTGGGAGGTGGTGACCTCGAGGACGACCCCGGCGACCCCGACGACCTCGCCGCCGATCTCGACCCGGTGGTAGGCCCCGTGCCACCAGCGGCGTTCGTGCGGGGAGCCGGGGCGGGTGGTGCCCGTGGTGATCGCCTCACGCGTCCGGCCGTCGCGCAGCACCTCGCGGAGTACGTCCACCCGGCTCTCGATGCCGGGCATCACCTCGGTGATGGTCCGGCCCAGAAGACCCGAGGAGGGTATGCCGATCATCCTGGCGAAGGCCGGGTTGGCGTAGAGGTAGCGCAGCTGCGGGTCGAGGATGGCGATCCCGGCCGCCGTGCCGCTCAGCACACTCCGCAGCACATGGTCGGCGCCGCCCGCCGAGAGAACGGCGGCCGCCGCGTCGGAGAAGGCGTCGGCGCCGCCCCGGCCGGGAGCCTCGGGGCACACCCGCTACCTCCTCGTCCGCCGTACGGAACCCTTGCCTCAATCGTCGGCCCCGGACAGGACATCCGCATCCGCGTCCCGCGTCGAGGGCCCGCGTCCGAGGTCCCACTCCCGAGGTACCACCTCCGCATCCGGCATCCGCGTCACGCATCCGCGTCTGTGTCCGCGTACGAGGTACCACCTCCGCGTCCCGCGTCGGCCGGGGGCGAGGTTCCGCGCGGTCGGCAGGGAGGCGGAAGCCGCCCCCGCGGTCCGGCCGGGGGGCGGGAGCCTCCCGGCGCACAGGTCCGCATGGGCCCCGGACGCGCACGAGCCCGTCGGCCGGCCCCCGAACCGCGGACGTTCCGCCGCCGGGCCCGTTCAGCCGGCGGTGGCCGCCCGAACCGGCAGGACCGAGAAGTCGTACGAGAACGACGCCGGGCCGACCCGGAGGTGGTACTGCGGGAGCACCCCGGGGCCGCACGACTGGCTGCCGATGCCCTGCTGCGCATGGTCCAGGTTCACCCACACCGTCCCGCCCGGTCGCAGGTCCGTGGTGTGCGCGGCCGCGTCCAGCTCTTCGCTCGTCCAGCGCCGGGCCGTGAACCAGAACGTGGGGCGGCCCTCGATCCGCAGCCCGCTGCCGTCGTGGCGGCGCAGCTCAGCCCACCGCACATCCGCCCGGGCGCCGTTCTCCTGCGGCCGTACGTACGGGGTCTGGAGCGCGTCGACCGGCATGGCCCAGCGGCCGTTCCGGGAGGCGGCGCACGTGTCCGGGTACGCCTCGCCCGGGCCGCCGCCGTACCACTCGGCGAGGCCCAGGCTCCCGCACACGCCCAGCCGCACCCCGAGCCGTGGCAGCGGGCACGGCCAGTCGCCCTCCGGTGTCACCGATACGGCCAGCCGCAGCGCCTCCCCGTCCGAGGTCCAGCGGAAGGTCGTGTCCAGGCCGAGGTCGGTCCCGGCCGGGGCGGCCCGGGTACGGACCAGCAGATCCGTCTCCCCGGCCCGTACGGAGACCACCCGGTGCCGTACACGGTGCAGGCCGAGTCCGCGCCAGAGGATCCCCAGGCGCGGGTCCGGCTGCCAGGGGGCGCCCTCGTCGTTGTCCGTCGGCGCCCGCCACACATCCAGCCGGGGCGCGACGACCTGGAATCCGCCGAGGCACCGCAGGTCGCCGCTCGCCGCGTCGAAGGTGCCGGGGCCGAGCAGCAGGACATGGCCCTCGCCCGGCCGTGGGGTGGTGGCGGCCGCGCGCTCCGTTCGCCGCGCGTCGGCCCGTGGGGTGGCGGCGGGCGCGCCTTCCGTCCGCAGCGGGGGCCGCGGTACGGCCGGGAGCTGACCCCAGGCGATCTCGTGCCCGGCCGCCGCCCACGGGGTGTCGTGGGCGAGCACGGCCCGTACGGTCCACAGCGCCTCCCCCGGGCGGCCCTCCCCCGGCCGCTCGGGCAGCTTCACCTCCGTCGACTCGCCGGGCTCCAGCGGTGGCACGGTGAGGGCGCCCTCTCCGGCCGCCAGGCCCTCGATCTCGTAGGTCCAGCGGAAGGAGAGCCCCGACAGATCGGCGAAGTCGTATCCGTTGGTGATCCGGACGGACTCCGTCCTGCCGTCGCCCTCGATCCGGACCGGCTCGATCACCTTCTTGTACTCGATCAGGCCGGGGGAGGGGGTGCGATCGGGGAACACCAGCCCGTCGCAGACGAAGTTCCCGTCGTGCAACTCCTCGCCGAAGTCCCCGCCGTAGGCGAACCACCGTTCGCCGTCCGCGGTGCGCCGGGCGATGCCGTGGTCCATCCACTCCCATACGAAACCGCCCTGGCAGCGCTCGTACGTCTCGAACAGCCGCTGGTACTCGCCCAGCCCCCCAGGCCCGTTGCCCATCGCATGCGCGTACTCGCACAGGATGAACGGCATCGACCGCCGCCGCGTATCCACCTGCGGGTCCCCCCACGGGCCTTCGGAACGCCGTCCGATCCGCTCGACTTCCGCGTGGTCCGCGTACATCCGGGAGTAGACGTCCACGTCCGCACAGGACGGGTCGCCCTCGTAGTGGATCGGACGGCCGGGGTCGCGTCGGCGGATCCATCGCGCCATGGCGCCCAGCCCGCGCCCGGTGCCGCACTCGTTGCCCAGCGACCACAGGACGACGGCGGGGTGGTTCTTGTCCCGCTCCACCATGCGGGCCGCCCGGTCGAGCAGCGCCGGGGTCCAGCGCTCGTCGTCCACGGGGTTCCGGCGCCATCCCACCGCGTGGAAGCCGTGGGTCTCCAGATCGCACTCGTCGATCACCCACAGGCCCAGTTCGTCGCAGAGGTCCAGGAAGGCGGGGTGCGGTGGATAGTGGCTGGTGCGCACCGCGTTGATGTTGTGCTGCTTCATCAGCAGCAGATCGCGGCGCATCGTCGCGGGGTCCACCGCGCGGCCGTGCTCGGGGTGGAACTCATGGCGGTTGACCCCGCGGAAGAGGATGCGGCGGCCGTTGACGGTGAGCACACCGCCGTCGACGGCCACCGTGCGGAACCCGATGCGCAGCGGCACGCGCTCGCCCGCCGCGGCCAGTACGCCGTCGTACAGCCGGGGGATCTCGGCGCTCCACGGCTCGACGGGCAGGGTCGCGGACTCGCCGGACGCGAGGTCCAGCCCCAGCTCGGGCACCGTGATCCGGGCACTGTCCGGCTCGGCGTCGACCCGCAGGGTGCCGGTGCCGTCCGTGTGGTCGTACGACGCGTGCACGAAGAAGTCGCCGACCGCGCCCTCGGGCCGGTGCAGCAGGGACACGTCCCGGAAGATGCCGGGCAGCCACCACTGGTCCTGGTCCTCCAGATAGGAGCCGGAGGACCACTGGTGGACGCGGACGGCGAGCACATTGCCCCGCTGCCGCAGCAGCCGCCCGACCGCGAACTCATGGGGCAGCCGGCTGCCCTTGAAGGTGCCCAGCTCCTGCCCGTTGAGCCAGACCCGCGCACAGGACTCGACACCGTCGAAGCGGAGCGTCGCCCCGCCGTCCCAGGGCTGCGGGAGGTCGAAGACACATCGGTGGTCACCGGTGGGGTTCTCGGCCGGCAGGTGCGGCGGATCGACGGGGAAGGGGTACGCGGTGTTGGTGTAGGCGGGGGAGCCGTGGCCGTGCAGCACCCAGTGTGCGGGAACGGGCAGTTGGTCCCAGCCGGAGTCGTCGAAGTCGGGGCGGGCGAAGGACGCGTCGTCGGAGGTGGCGGTCGGCGACAGCCGGAAGCGCCAGGGACCGTTCAGACTGAGCCGGGCGGCGTCGGAGGTCGCGTACCAGGAACGGGGCGGCAGCGTGCCCTCGGAGGGCGAGACAGCCTCGTAGTACGGGAGGGGGGTGATGGGGGGAGGGTCCTGGGCGTGGCTCATTCTTCTCCTCGTCCGCGGGAAGGTGCGGTCCTGGACGACACCCTGCACCCGGCGAAGGTCCGAGGTGAATGGACTGCGCTGACGAGGGGTGGGTTTTCGCTCCTGTGGGTCACTGCGCGCGCAGGGGGGCCAGGGTGAGCGAACCGGCGGGGGAACGCCGCCCAGGAGGAACGCGGTTGGCGGAGGAGGCGGACAGCTGTTCCTCGTGAAGGCCTCGGTGAACGGCTCCCGTACGGCATGGAGGGCGTCGGTCGGGAGTCGGGGAGCAGGCCAGGAGCCATGGGGGCGGGCGGGCGGTTGCGTACCGGGGGCCAGGTAGGAGCCGGCCGGGAGAGGGATCAGGGAAGCCGGAGGGGTCAGTCGGGGGTCAGGTAGGAGTGGAAGACACCCTCCGGGTCGTAACGGGCCCGCAGCGCCTGCAGCCGCTGCCAGTCCTGCGGTGTGAACGACCGCTCGGCCCGGGTCGGCGCGGCGGTGAGGTCCGCCTCGGCGATGTAGTGCCCGGTCCCGAGCGGCTCCACGGCGCTCATCGCCTCACGCAGCCAGCGGATGTTGAGGTCGTCCTCCGCCGGGTCGTCCCACACCGCGAAGGGTGCGACGTAACTCCGGCCCAGCACCGAGAACGCCATGTTGCTCAGCAGTTCCTCGTCGGAGGAGACGGGGGGAATGGGCGCCAGTACGAGGGACTTGTCGGAGGGGCACTCGGCGATCGTGTCGCTGAGCTTGGTCAGCAGCGTTGTGAAATCCTCCTGGGACCAGAGGGTGTCGACGGCGTAGCGGTGCTCCGGGGGCCATACGGCGGCGGAGTTGTCGTGGAGCGCTTCGAAGGACGTCGGCTCGTCGAGTTGGCTGAACAGGGCGCGTTCGGCGAAAGGGCAGGCCTGGAGCGGTGCGAGTGCGTCGGCCGCTTCCTCCGCCGAATCCGCGAACGCGGTGGCGCCCGCGACGACCACTCTGGGCCTCGGCGACTGCGTCGTCATATGCGGGGCGGCTGTGGACAGGACGAGTGCCGACTCGACGGTCGGGTCGAGTTCGTCCGCGGTTTCGGTGACCCAGTCCGTGACGCGTTCGACGTCCGCCAGGGGAAAGGCATAGGTGGTCGTCATGAGGGACTGGGGGAGCGGATACAGGGCGAGACGGAAGCTGGTGACAATGGCGAAGAAGCCGGGGCCCGCGCCGCGGGCCGCCCAGAACAGATCCGCGTTCCTCTCCTTGTCGCACCGCAGCACCTCACCGTTCGCGGTCACGGCTTCGATCTCGACCACGCTCGAGCAGGCCGGCCCCAGGGCGCCGGAGTTCCAGCCGAGACCGCCGCTGAGGAGATAACCGCCGAGGCCGACGGAGGGGCAGTGGCCCGCGGGGAAGGCGAGGCCGCGCTGGGCGAGTGCGGACATCAGCTCACCGCCGGTGACGGCGGGCTGGACGGTCGCCGTCGCGGAGTCCCTGTGGATGTCCAACCGGCGGAGCCGGGACAGGTCGAGGAGCAGGCCTCCATCGCGGACGGAGGACCCGAACCAGCTGTGTCCGCCCGCTCGTACGGCGATCCGGAGGCCGCGGGACCTCGCGAGGCCGATGGCGCGCGGGACGTCCCGCTCGGAGGAGGCGCGGACGATCACATCCGGGAAACGCTGCGGTTTCAGCGCGTTCCACACCATGCTCGCCCTGACGCTCTCGTAGCCGGCATCGCCCCGCTGGACGATCTGCCCCTCGATTCTTCCGTCGGTTCCGTCGGTTCCGTCGATTCCTTCGGTTCCCTGGGCCGGTACGCGTTCTGGCATGAGGCACTCCTCGGCTTCGCTTTCTCCCGCCCCCTCATGGTCGCTCATGAGAGAAATGCTCTCCGGACGGGTTGCACGGGCGGGCCGAGGAAAACTTGCGGAAGCTGTGGCTGCGGATGAACCTGGAGATCCGGTGTGAACGGGCGCCGGTGCGCCGGTGCGCAATGCCGCAGATGTCAACGGGCGATATTCTCAGTTCAGCGACTGCTCCCGAAAGGCGTAGCGGCGGCCTTGCCGGGCGTTAGGGGCGTGATGAGGGGTCGCCGTTTTTTACGCTGCGGCGGAGACAACGGGATGCGCCGGGGAGAGGGCGGTGATGCTCCGCCACTCCCTGCACTCCCTCGGTCCGGACAACTCCCTCGGTCCGGCGTCGCTCCCTCAGTCCGGCGTCGCTCCCTCGGTTCCGGGCGCCGGGGGCCTGACCTTCGATCGGTGAGGGCGCCGTTATGAGCAGCCGGATTGGCCCATGGGCCGCCCGGGGGCGGCGGCTGTCGACATTCCTTCGGTCGGTAGGTAGCCCCACTTCAGGCGCGTTCAGGCACTGTTTTGTTGTAGGTGCTCCAACCGTCACTCCGACGGCAGCTCGGGTTATTCCACCGTCAGGCCGAAGAGCGTGATCAGCACCACGTAGCACAGGGCCACGAGTGCGGCTCCCGCCACATGGGTGCGCTTGGAACGGGCGCGGCTCGGCTGGAGCCAGAAGGCGAGGCCTCTGTTGGCCAACGGCATGAGCAGCCACGTCAGAATGCTGACGCTCAAGACGTTTCCGATGAACAGATTCAGGTACCCGGGCACACCCAGGCTGTCGAGTTCATCATTCACCGTCAGGTTGAGGATCATCACCGTGGGATACAGCGCCAGAATAACGGACATGGCCTGCTTCCAGTTGGGCGGAACCCCTTCCTCCGCCCCTTCGCCGAAGCGGAACCAGCCGCTGAACGCCGATCCGATCTTGCGGACGTCATAGGAGGAGAAGTAGTCGCGCCCTTCCTTCAGAAGCCGTTCCCGCGCTTCGGAGTCGAGCCACTGATCGAGGTGTTCTCGTGTGTCGTAACGGAAGGCGACAACCCAGTTGTCCTGGATTCCCTGGAGGGGTTTGAACAGCTCCGACCCCATGAAGCCGGGGTACTTCTCCTGCTCTTTGAGAACCTTCTCCTGCCAGCGCTCGAAGTCCTGCTCCCGGCCGGGCCGTATTTCATGGGAGATGACCGCCGTGACGGCCTCCTGCGCGGGAGCCCCGCCGGACAGGATTTCCTGGGTCGGGGTCCCCTCGAAGAGCGGACTGGCCTCGTCCATCAGATCCCGGCGCGCCTCCGAATCCAGCCATGTCGTCAACTGCTCGATACGGGCGAAGCGGAAGACGACGGTCCATTCGTTGTCGTCGTCGGAGGCCGGCGGATGCAGCTCCGTTCCCTGGAACCCGTCGAAGCCTCGGACGACGTGGTCCATCTGCTCCTGCCAGCGCCTGTAGTCCTCGTCGCGGCCCGGCCGGATCCTCTGGGAGGTCACGACGGTCGCGCTGTCGCCGCTGGTATCGCGGCTTGCACCGACACTCATACGGAGTAGTCTAGTGCAAAAGGGAGTTATCGGACAAACGGGACCCCGGCTGGGGTTCTCATCATGCTGAGCGGAGGTTTCCCGCATGGGGCACAAGGAGTTCATGGCCGAAGCGGTCCGACTGGCCACCGAGTCCGTGGAGAAGGGGTGGGGAGGTCCGTTCGGTGCTGTCATCACGCAGGACGGCGAGATCATCGCTCGCGGGCAGAACCGCGTACTCCTCACGGCCGATCCGACCGCCCATGGCGAAGTGGAAGCCATCCGTAAGGCGGTTCAACTCCTCAACCCCGAGGCGCCGACGGTCTCCGAGGAGCATCAGAACCAGTACACCCTTCAGTTGGTGCCCCGTCCCGAGGGCTCCCCGGATGTCGTTCCCGAGCGTGCTCGCATGTTGCAGGGCTGCACGATCTACACCAGCGGCGCGCCCTGTCCGATGTGTATGAGCGCCATCTACTGGTCGCGGATCGGCGCCGTCTACTACAGCTGCGACTGGGAGAACACCCAGGAGATCGGGTTCGACGACGCCTTCCAGTACGAGGACTTCCAGAAGCCGCCGGAGCAGCGGAGCATCACTCTCGAACAGCTCCATCCCGAACTGGGAGCGCAGTCCTACAAGGCGTGGACGGACAAGCCGAACCGGCACCCGTACTGACGCGGCATTCACCCCGCCGTCCGCCAAACGCCTCGGCGGCTCTCACCGGCCGTGGCTACACCACGGCTGGGCCGACGCGCCGTCAGCTCCCGTATCAGGGCGAGGCAGCAGCCGCGGGCCGCGGAGGCGACGGCGACGCGTGGCGCAGCGCCCGCCGCCGACGGCCTGCTGGACGACCAGGATTTCATCCAACCTCCCTTTCCCATAGGTGAATTGAGCACGGTCGAGGCACTCGTCATGACAGGAGTCCCTCGACCGTGGTCATGGGTCCTGGGGATCCACCGGAGAGCACGCACCCCTCGGTAGAGGAGCCGTAGTGCGTGCGCGTTTCGCGCGTGCCTCCACTCCTGTCCACTCCTGGGAGCGTAGGGACCTTTCCTGGGAGCGTAGGGACCTTCGGCCTTCCCGCAGGGGCCGCGCGGTGAACGACGTGCCAGGGGCGAGGCGCCGTGAGCGGGCTGCGGTGGCTGAGACATGCCGGTCACCCGGCGCGCCTTTACGGCGGGTGATGCTGCCAATGGCACGTCCTTGGGAGGGGGTGCGTCACGAAGAGGTGGGGTGGGGGCGCGTCGCTTCCGTTGTCGTGCGGCGGGCGGTCGAAGCCTCGGGCTGCTGTCCGGTTGGTTCGGCGCTGGGTGTTCGTACCCGCCGACAGGCATGGGCCGCACCGGCCTGGGGAGGGTGACGTCGGGAACCGCAGACCTCGACGCCGACCCGACCCCGGAGGCGAGCCGTATGGAGCAGAACACGGGCAGCAACGGAAGCCGCGGCGGCGGAAGCGCCACCGCCGTCACCTACCGTTCAGACCACCTCGAAGCGCCCGACGGCGCCCGGGTGGCGACGTACACCTGGCTTCCCGAGGGCAGCCGCCCCCGTGCGCTCGTGCAGATCGCGCACGGGGCCGCCGAACACGGACTGCGCTACGACCGCTTCGCCCGGTTCCTCGCCGGTCACGGCTACGCGATCGTGGCCTCGGACCACCGAGGCCACGGTGCGACGGCCGTCTCGACCGGCGGCCAGGGCGTCGCGGGCGACGACGCTTGGCGGGGCATCGTGACCGACCTCAAGGCCGTAAGCGACAGGGCTCGTGCCGAACACTCGGGAGCGCCGCTGGTTCTGCTCGGCCACAGCCTCGGCTCGATGCTCGCCCGCGACTACGCGCAGGAGTACGGCGGCGAGCTCGACGGCCTGATCCTCTCGGGCACCTTCCGGTCTCTTCCGGGCGCGGAGACCGAGGGTGCCATCGCGGACCTCGAACGGGAGATCGCACAGCGAGGCCGCAGCGCTCTCTCCGCCTTCATTCCGAATCTGTTCGCATCGGTCAACGATCCATACGTCCACCGAACCGGATTCGAGTGGCTCTCACGGGACGAGGCCGAGGTGGACCTCTACGTGGCGGACGAGCGCTGCGGGTTCCCGTTCAGCGCCGGCCTGGCATTGGACTGGGTGCGGGCCGTACGCAAGATCAACGACCCGGCGAACCTCGCCCGCATCCCGTCGCGGCTGCCGGTCCACATCGCCGTCGGCACCGAGGACCCCTGCCATCAACGGATGACACTGGTGTACGAACTGCTGGAGGACTTCCGCTACCTCGGGACGGAGGACCTGACCTGGAAGGGCTACCCGGACGCCCGTCACGAGATCCTGAACGAGACCAACCGCGACGAGGTGCAGCATGACCTGCTGGACTGGCTGAACAAGCACGTCTGACGGCACTGAGGGAACAGAGGGCCCCTTCCGGCGACGCCACCGCCCGCGCTGTGGCGGACGGCACCACGAACGCTTGGCTGACGTCCGCCGTGCGGCCCGGCCGGCCCGCGAGCCGGCGGCGCCGGCCGTCGTATGCGAAGCGGCGGGGGCGCGCGTAAGGGGCGGCCGTAGCGATCGACCGCTGACGTCCGCCTGCGGCCCGCGGCCGGGACGTGAAGCGGTGGCGCCGGCCGTCGTGCTCGAAGCGGCGGGGTGCGCGGAGGGGTGACCGTAGTGATCGATGCGCACGGGCGGGCCGAGGCCGCCGGTGGGGACGGCGGCCGCGGGCGCGGCTGAGGCCGACGTGGGAGCGGGGGAATCAGCATGAATGGGCGGTCGGCGCGGCGGGGCGGAGCGTTGGTGAGGGCCGCCGGTCGGCAGCGACGCGCCCCGCAATGGGCGCTGTCTGCGGGCCGAGGGCCTGGGGCGAGGGCCTGGGGCGAGGGCATGTTCGGGGCGCCGGGGCATCGGCTTGGTCCGGGGGCGGGCAGCCCGGGGCTGGGGCCGGGGTCGGGGCCGAAGG
>NZ_JBQQBW010000151.1:0-13513 GCF_052245415.1 Streptomyces sp. 8N706
GAGCGTGCAGCGCGGCACGGTGGGAACGCAAGTCCAGGACCCCGGACGTGCCGTCCAGCCGGTGCCTCGCCTCCGCTGCCGCCAGTCGCAGCAGGTCGGGCAGGAGATCCTGACAGCGGGCCACCACCCACCGAGTACCGCGGGTGGCCATCCACCAGGCCTCGGCCCATACCCCGGGACCGACGGCGTCCGGTTCGGTGGGCGGCGGCGGTCCGTCGGCGAGACCGGACCGCGCCAGCAAGGCGTGGAACTCCCGCGCGAGGATGCGGTGCCCGAGTTCGCTCGGATGCAGCCGGTCGACGCTCCAGGCGGCACGGTCGGCGACCCACGGCCGGTCGGCGGCGTGCAGATGCAGCGCGTCGTGGCGAGTGGAGAGTGCGTGCACCACGGTGTTGACGGCCTGCATACGGCGTGCGAGGGGACGGGCCAGAAGGGCGGGCAGTCCGAGCATCCGCCCGGGGTCCGGCAGACAGGCGGTGAGCACCGTGGTGCCGTCCTCCCGGAAGGAGCGCAGGACGGTGTCCAGATGCCCGGCGAACCGCCCGATGTCGAACGTGTCGCGCAGGGTGTCGTTGACCCCGACCACCACCGACGCCACCTGGGGGCGGTGCTCGCGGGCCAGCGGGAGCTGACGCTCCGCCACATCCACGCCGAGGGCGCCGCTGCAGGCCGTGTTGAGCAGCTCCGAGCCCTCAGCGGAGAGACCGGTGGCCAGCAGCGCGGCCCAGCCGCGCCACCCGCCGGGCACGGGATCTCCGACCCCTTCGGTCAGCGAGTCACCGAGCGCGGCGTAGCGGACGGGCTGCCGCGGGGGCCCCGGGACGGCGGGAGCCCCTCCGGGCTCCGCGACCCGCGCGACGCCGGAAACCCCGTCGGGCTCCGGCTCCGGGCGCGCGGGACCGCCCCCGCCCTCCAGTGGCGGGGCGGCCGACGGTCGCGTCGGCGGGACGGTCGGACGTCGTCTCTGCGGGCCGGTCGCCGGTCGCTTCATACGACGGCTCCCCCGGCCCGTATCGGCCCGTCCGCTCGCCGCACGGCGGTGCGCACCTCCGCGCCATGGGCCGCGAGGAACGCCTCGACCGCGGCGGCCCAGCCGAAGCCCTCGGCCCGTGACCGGGCGGCCGCACGGCGGACCGATTCCGGCCGGGCGAGGAGGCGTTGTACGGCGTCGGCGAAGGCGGGTCCCTCACCCGGCGCGACGGCACCGCCCGTACCGACGATCGCCGGGAGCGCGGAGGCGGCATTCGCCACCACCGGCGTCCCGCAGGCCAGTGCTTCCAGGGCGGCGAGCCCGAAGGTCTCCACCGGGCCGGGGGCCAGACACACATCCGCCGTGGCCTGGAGCGCCGCCACCTCCTCACGGTCCCCGACGTGCCCGAGGAAGGTCACCGGCAGCCGCTCGGCACGTGCGCGTTCGGCCAGCCGGCCCCGCAGTGGTCCGTGCCCCGCGACGACCAGCACGGCCCGTACCCCGCGCTCGCGCAGGACGGCCAGCGCGTCGAGCGCCGTGCCCGCCCCCTTCTCGACCGACAGCCGTGAGCACAGGACGAGCAGCGTCTCCCCGGGACCCGCGTAGCGGGCACGCAGGCCGGCGCTGCGGTGGCCGGGCCGCCGACGGTCGAGATCGACACCGAGGGGAGCGCGTACGACATTGCGCGCCCCGATCCTGACGAACTCCCGCTCCGCCCAGGCCGTGGTGCAGACGATCCGTGAATAGGACCGTGCGGTACGCCGGTTGAGCCGGTCCGCCGCCTTCCGTGCCGCGGCGTCCGGGACGCCCCAGGTGCCCAGTACCCCGTCCACGGACTCATGGGAGACCATCACGGCAGGGATCCGGGCGCGGCGCGCCCACTCCCCCGTCCAGCGCAGAGTGGTGCGGTCCGAGACCTCCAGCCGGTCCGGCGCGAGGGCCTCCAGCAGCCGGGCCGTCCGGCGGCGGTCGGTCAGCACGCGGTAGCCCCCTGTTCCGGGGAGGAGCCTCCCGGGCAGGGTGATCACCCGCCCCTGCTCGGTGAGTTCGTCGCTCTCCCGCTCGCCGGGGACGACGAGGACCGGTTCATGGCCGGCCGCCCGGTAGCCCGCCCCGAGTTCGTACAGGGCGGTCCGCAGTCCGCCGGAGGCGGGGGTGACGAAGTTGGCGAGCCGGACGATCCGCAGCGGCCCCTCCCGGGTCATGGGGCTGGTCATGCCGCCACCGCCGTCCGTGCGGCGAGCACGTCGGCGTAGTGGCCGAGGAGTTGGTCGCCGACCGCCTCCCAGGTCCTTCCCTCCACGGTCTCCCGCCCGGCTCTGCCGTACTCCGTGCGGCGCCGCGGGTCGGCCACCAGCGAGGCCACGGCGTCGCGTACGGCACCGGCGTCCCGGGGCGGGACGAGCAGACCCGTGCGCCCGTGGTCGACCAGGTCGAGCGGACCGCCCGCGGCGGGTGCGACCACCGGTACGCCGCTGGCCATGGCCTCCTGCACGGTCTGGCAGAAGGTCTCGTACGGCCCGGTGTGCACGAAAACGTCCAGCGACGCGAAGACGCGCGCGAGGTCGTCACCGGTGCGGCGGCCCAGGAAGTGGGCACCCGGCAGGGCTGTACGGAGCCCCGGCGCACTGGGGCCGTCGCCGACGACGACCAGCCGTACGCCCGGGAGGCCCGCCACCCCCGCCAGCAGGTCGAGGTGCTTCTCGGGCGCCAGCCGCCCGATATAGCCGACGAGCAGCTCGCCATCGGGGGCCTGCGAGTGGCGCAGCTCCGGGTCGCGCAGCTCCGGGCGGAAACGCTCGGTGTCCACACCCCGCGGCCAGAGCCGTACCCGGGGCACTCCGTGCTCCTCGAGATCGCGGACAGCGGCGGAGGAGGGGGCGAGCGTGCGGTCCGCGGCGGTGTGGACGGTGCGGAGCCGCCGCCAGGCGGCGTTCTCGCCCGCGCCGACGTACGTGCGGGCGTAGCCGCCGAGGTCGGTCTGGTAGACGGCGACGGCGGGTATGCCGAGGCGGGCGGCGGCGGCCATACCGCGTACGCCGAGGATGAACGGGCTGGCGAGGTGGACGACATCGGCACGGTGAGCGGCCAGCGACGCGGCGACCCGCCGGCTGGGGAGCGCCACCCGTACCTGGGGATAGCCGGGCAGGGGCAGCGAGGGCGCCCGCACGACGGGGCACGGGTCGAGGGAGAGGCCATCGGCTCCGGCCGGGACCTCATTTGGCCCGGCCGGAGCGATCACCAGGGGGTCGTGGCCGCGCCGGACGAGGTGCCGGGCGGTTTGCAGGGCGCAGTGGGCCACGCCGTTGACATCGGGCGGGAAGGACTCGGTGACGATGACGACACGCATAGGGGTGTTGTCGACGTCCGGGGCGTGTCCCCGGCCACGTGGATCTTTCCGGCCGTGAAACGTCCCATGAGCGTTTGGCCCCCGCGGCGGGCCGCTGTCGTCAAACGGCGGGCATATCGGGCCCGATCCGGCTGCGGACGGCCGTCTGGACCTCCGCCTCCTCGGCCGGGTCGGCGGCGAGCCGGCGCAGCTGCTCGACGACGCGGGTGTCACCGATCGCGGCGTGCCGGGCCGCCAGCTCGCGGGTCGTCTCCTCGCAGTCCCACAGGCATTCGACGGCGAAACCGGCGGCGAACGAGGGATCGGTGGCGGCCAGCGCGCGGGCCGCACGCCCGCGCAGCTGCGAGGAGGAGGTCTCTCGGTAGATATGGCGCAGTACGGGGGCTGCACAGCTGATCGACAGTCGGCCCGTGCCGTCGACGAGCGACCAGAGCTCGGCGGCGTCGGCGCCCTCGGTCCGTACGGTTCTGCGCAGCGCCGCCAGGACGAGTTCGGAGTCCTGGCGGCCGCCTCTGCAAGCGAGCATTGCGGCGGCGGCCCGGCCCACGGCGTCGGTACGCTGCGCCCAGCCGCGGGCTCGTTCCAGCGCGGCCATACTGCGCATGCGTTCGAAGGAGGCGATGGCGACCTCTGCGACGACGGCCGACGGGCCGGCGGCGGCAGCCTCCAGCAGGCCGAGGACCTCGGGGTCCTGCTGTTCCGCGAGGTAGCGCAGGGCGGTGCAGCGGGCGCCGTCCGGCCCCCGGAGAGCGGCTTCGACGATCTCCGGGCGGTCCTCGGGCGAGGCCACAGCCGTCATACAGCGGGCGGCGGCGGTATGGCGCGGCTGGGAGGGATGCTGGTCCAGGCCTTCCTGGGCCCAGTCGAGGACCTCACGGACGCTCCAGCCCGGCCGGGGTCCGCTCGGCCTGAGCTGGCGCTTCCAGCGGTCGAAGCAGCCTTGTTCCTGCGCGGCCCGCACCCTGGCGGCCGTGGCGGGATCGTCCGCGCTGTCGGCCCACAGCCGCCACGGCCGGGGCTCGAAGGCATCCCGGACGGCCGCGGCGAGTTCGGCCTCGCCCTGCGGAGTGCGGGGGAATCTGGCGACGATGGCGCCGCCGAGAGCCCGCAGCGGCGCGTCGGCGTCACGGAGGGCGAGCTCGTCGAGCGCCCAGGCCCAGTTGCCGCCGGCGACGGCATAGCGGCGGAGCAGCCGCAGGGCGTCCTCGCGGCCGTAACTCGCGAGGTGGCCGAGGACGGCCAGGGCGAGCCCGGTGCGCTCCTCCGCCGTGTCCACCAGGTCGTGAGGGTGGAAGAGGTGGTGTTCGATCTCGTCGAGTCCGCCGTCGAGCTCGAGGTGGAGCCGGGCGTAGTACAGCGAGCGGTTCTCGATCTGCCAGTCGTGCCGGGGGTCGTGCAGCACACAGTGGTGCAGCGCGGCGAGCGCCTCGGCCCGCGGCGCCGCGAGAGCGTGCAGGGTCCCGTCGCCGCGGCCTCTCTGCAGGAGGCCGAGCAGGGTGCCGCTGGGCGCTATGTCTGGATCGAACATGAGGTCAGCATCCGGTGCGGTGGGTTCGCTGGCAACGGGATTTCCGCCGACCGGCATTCTTGCCGGTGACCACCGGGTCTACGCCTGGTGAACGGCGTGGGTTCCCGTGTGTCCCGAGCGCCGCAGCCTACCCGGACCGGATCATTCCGCCGAGTCGGGGCCCGGAGCAGGTGGAAACCTCCCCTCAGGGCCCCCGGCATGTGCCGGAAGCACCACCGGATCGGGTGTTGCCAAATCCCTTACGGGCCGTCGCTCCCTGTGCAACAGTCGTAACCGGCCCCTTCCGTCAAAGCTGGCCGCGCTTGTATCGGAGTACGTGATGCCGTCCCACACGTTTGCGGACCGTTCCGCCGCCCAGCCGCCCGAGCGCGGTACGGTCGACGCCCTCATCTCACAGACCCGCCGCTTACGGGGCGGCGTCGACGCGGTACGGCGCGATGCCGTACCGGATGAGGACGATCCTCAGCTCCGCTGGCAGCGTGCGCTCTGCGATCTCGCCGTCCATCACCTCGACGACCTGGGACAACACCTCGATCAGCTGCGCGAGGGACTGCCTCCCGACCCCGCTCAGGACGACTACGTCCCGGCGGGCTCCGTACCGGGCGACGCCGTGCCGGACAGCACCGAGACCGCGACACTGCCCGGTGTACCGCCCCAGGCCGAGCGCGGCTCGCTGCTCAGCCGGGTCGGCAGCGCCGAGTGGAATCTGCTCACGGACGAGGTGGACTGGTCGGACGAACTGTTCCGGATCTTCGGCCGCTCCCCCGAGGACGGCCCTCTCTCCCTGGACGAGCTGCCCTCGTGGCTCTTCTCCGAGGACCAGGGTCTGCTGACCGCGATGGTCACCGACTGCCTGGTCGACGGCAAGCCGATCGACGGGGAGTTCCGCATCGTGCGCGTCGACGGATGCGTGCGCACGCTGCACATGATGGGCGAGCCGGTGCTCGACGCCGACGGCTGCACGGCATCCATGTGGGCCGTGCTCCGGGACGTCAGCGAGCTGCGCCGCAGCCAGCGGGCGGTGCGTGAGACCCGTGACTCGCTGCAGCGCCGGCGGCACGTGGCGCAGACCGAGCGCCGGCTTGCGGTCGAGCTGCAGGAAGCCGTGCTCCCCCCCTGGCGCGGCTCCCTGCGGTTCCCGCAGGGCGGTCCGGCCGCCCTCGATCTGGCGGCCCACTATCTGCCCTCCGGCTCCGGCGCCCTCATCGGCGGCGACTGGTACGACGCCCTGCATCTGCCCGACGGACGGACCCTGCTCAGCGTCGGCGATCTCACCGGGCACGGCGTGACCGCCACGTCCGGTATGGCCATGCTGCTCGGCGCGTTGCGCGGTATGGCGGTCGCCGGAGTGGAGCCCGGACCGCTGATGGGCTGGCTCAACCAGCTGCTCGACACCTCCGCCCAACCCGCTCTGGGCAGCGCCCTGTGCTGCCGATACGACCCCCGCACCGGCTCGTTGGCCTGGTCGCAGGCAGGGCACCCCGCCCCGCTGCTGTTCCGCAACGGGACGGGGCGTGTCCTGCCCTCCCCTGACGGGGTGCTGCTCGGCGCGACCTCCGGGGCCGTGTACGGCCAGGCCGAGGAGCAGTTGGTCCCCGGCGACCTGCTCGTACTGCACACCAGCGATCTTGCCCGGAGCAGCCCCGTACCGACCGCCCACGACCACAGCTCCACCACGGCCCAGCGGATGCTGGATCTCGCGCCCCGGCTGTCGGCGGCCCGCGGCGCGCAGGAGTGCGTACGGATCGTGGTCGAGGAGTTCGGCGACGCGGAGCGCGAGGACGACGCATGCGTACTGATCGCCCGTGTGAGCCCCCAGTGCCGCGTCAGCCCATGATCACCCCGCTCGCCGCCCTGACACGATCTTCCCCCAGCTACCGCTGGGAGGGGCCCCAGCCGCGTTGCCCGATCGACCGCATAGGCCTTCCCCTGGGGCCCCGGAGGCCGATCCAGCGCGTTGCAACTGACCGCACGAGGTCACCCGCTACAGGGCAAACCTGGACTGACGCGGCACGAGCAGGGCTGTCGAGCCGAGCCGGACTGCGATGACCGCTGAACTGCACAGCGCCTGAGCCGAACAGCGCTTCCGGACTCCACTCCGGCAGTTCGTCGAGAGGTCGTTGGGAGGTCGTTGGGACGCAAGGAAGGGGCTTCCACCGCACACCCGGTAGGTGCCCCCTCACACGGCGGTGTTCTTGCCCTTGCCAGGGTTCTTCGGCAGCGCGTGCTGGATCTCCGCACGAAGATCCTCGATCGTGCCGTAACCGGCGTACTGCCCGGTCAGCCGGTACATCTCTCGCAGTCGGTCCCAGGTGCGGTGCGAGGAGGTCTCCCCTATCGACACCAGCGCGAGCCTGGCGTACCGGTCGGCCTGCTCCGGGTCGTCGGCGATGAAGCAGGCCGAAGCGAGCGAGATGTAGTCGAAGATCTGCGAGCGCTGACGGCCGTTCTCCCGCAGCCGCAGCGCCTCCTTGGCGTGCCGCTGCGCCATGGCCGCGGCCGACGGGTCGTGCTCCGCGAACGTACGGAACGCGAGCGCCTGCATACCGTGGAGATCCGCCTCGTCGAACATCTGCATCCAACTCGGCGGAGGCACATCGCCCTTGTCGGAGACAAAGAGCTCCTCGGCCTCGCCCAGGGTGCGTCGCATGGCCTGGCCGCGCCCCATCGACGCCTGCGCCCAGGCCTCGATGGTGTGCAGCATGGCGCGGGTACGGGGCAAGGTCTCCTCCCCCGAACCCGACTTGGCCAGCTTCATCAGGTCCAGAGCGTCATCCGGCCTGCCGAGGTGCACCATCTGCCGGGCGGCCCGGGAGAGGGCTTCGCCGGCCCGCGGCCGGTCGCCGCCCTCCCGGGCCGCGTGCGCCGCGATGACGAAGTACTTCTGGGCGGTGGGCTCCAGGCCCACGTCGTGGGACATCCAGCCGGCGAGGACGGCGAGGTTGGCCGCCACGCCCCACAGCCGGCGCTGAAGGTGGTCGGGGTGCCGGTAGGCGAGCATGCCGCCCACTTCGTTCAGCTGGCCCACCACCGCCTTGCGTTGCAGCCCGCCACCGCGGGCCGCGTCCCAGGCGCGGAAGACCTCGACCGAGCGCTCGAGCGCCTCGATCTCCTGCGACCCCACGGGGGCCGCCTCGTAGCGGTCGAAGGTGGCGGGATCGGCGGCAGCGTGGGCGCCGAAGCGAAAGTCCTCGGGTGTGGGGGCAGGATCGGTGTGCAGCCAGTCGTGCATGGCGCCGGTGAGTGCTGAGCCTGCGGCGAGCGCGGCGCCCGCACCCACCAAGCCGCGTCGGTTGAGCATGAGGTCCATTCCCGTGAATTCGGTGAGGACCGCGGCAGTCCGTTCGGGTGCCCAGGGCAGTCCTTCGGCGGACTGCCGTTTCCCTGCGCGCCCTTGTCGGTCGAACCCGAGGTCCTCGATGGTCACGACACGACCGAGTCGCTCGGTGAACAGGGACGCCAGTACCTTCGGCACGGGATCGCGCGGCACCTCGCCGGTGTCGATCCAACGCCGCACCCGCGAGGTGTCGGTGGCCAGCTGCGGGTGGCCCATGGCCGCCGCATGCCGGTTCACCAGCCTTGCGAGCTCCCCCTTGGACCAGCCGGCGAGGCCGAACAGATCCGCGAGTCGGGTGTTGGGTTCCTTGGTCACGTCAAGCCCCCAGGTTCCTCGGCTGAGTTGACAGTAACGGCCCGTCATGGGCCCGGGGACTATTCGCCAGGGTTCGCCAGGGTGCGCCAGATGGTGTGCCACCCGTAGTCGGGTGTCCTGTAGGAACGCGCCTCCCCGGCCTGGCGGACGGACTGCATTCCCCAGGGTGCGGGCCGTCCTCCGGGGCCGGGAGCGCGGCACCTCGTCGGCACACGAAGGGATCTGTAACGCCCATGTACGCAGCATCGTCCTCCGTGTCCGCCCCGCCCCGCCCGTACCGCCCGCAGCAGACAGGCAGCGGGCCGTATCTCGACCCGGCCCACGCCGCGACGGTCGGCGGCGGTCGGCCACGGCGGACACCCGGGCTGGGCCCCCAACCGCTCAGCGGGAGAATCGACTTGTCCGGCCCCCAGGGAGCACAGCTGCGCACCGTGATCGCGGCGGTGCACCGGATCTGCCCGGAGTTCAATCCGGTGCAGGTGCTCCGGCGCAGCGGCCGCTCCGTACTGCTCGTCGGCACGACCGGCCGCAGTACCGCCGTCGCCAAGTGTTTACTCGACCACTCCCCCGCCTGGGCGGAACGGTTCCGGCAGGAAATAGCTGCTTACCGCGCGTTCGTCCGGCATCGCCCGCCCGTGCGGGTGCCCCGGTTGATCGCCGCGGACCCCGACAACTGCACGCTGGTGATCGAGCGGATGCCGGGGCGGGTCGCGTCCCTGCGGCGGCATCCGGCCGAGGCCCCGCCGCGTGCCGATGTGCGGGCAGCGCTGGGGGCGATCTGCCGGGTCAACCTCTGGCGGCCGCCTGCCGGGATGTTCGACGCCCCGGTCGACTACGCGAGCAGGATGGCGCGCTATCACGAGCTGGGGCTGCTCACCGACCGGGACATGGGCGATCTGCAGAAGCTGCTGCACGGGCTGGCGCACGGCGCCGGCAAGCCCGGCCAGTTGCAGTTCTGCCATGGCGACGCGCAGCTGTCCAATGTGCTGCTCTCCCCCGCGGGTGCCGTGCTGGTCGACTGGGAGCACGCCGGCTGGTATCTGCCGGGCTACGACCTGGCGACCCTGTGGTCGGTGCTCGGTGACGCCCCGGTCGCGCGCCGCCGGATCAGCCAGCTCGCCCAGGCCGCCGGCCCGGCGGCGCGGGATGCCTTCCTGGTGAATCTGATGCTTGTTCTGACGCGGGAGATCCGCACCTACGAGACAGCCGTGCAGCGGACGATGCACGACCCCGCTCCGGCCGTGCCGGTGCCCGGATCGACGGGCGAGGAACAGCGACTCCTCCTCCGCCGGTTGCACGACGACTGTGCGATGGCGCGCCGTGCCGTACGGGCGGCGGTCGGCACGCGCTGACGGAGTAGAGCTTGCGCTGCGGCGCGCCCGGCTTCCGGGCGCGCCGCTTCCTGCTGTCCGGCCGCGCTTCCTGCTGTCCGAGGCGCTTCCCACTCTCCGGCCGCGCTCTCGCTGTATCGGAGTGGTTTCTGTCGGCCGGGCTTCTGTTGTTCGCTGTGGATGCCGTTGTCCGGCCACCGCGGGTTGCCTCGTCCGGGCTGGAGGGCTCTCGTTCGGAGCAGTCCCTCCGCTCCGCCGTCCGATCGAATTTCGGCCTCGCCTTCCCTTCTCATTGGTCCACTCCACTGACGCGTCGCAGGCCGGAGCGTTGCCTCTCCACATTCCTCGGAACCATCGATGACGTGCGAAATTCCTCGCGCGCGGCATGATTGACGGATCGTCTGACAAGCGATAGCTGTAGTCGGGTTCAAGCCACACTCCACGTCTGCGCATCACCTTGGCACGGCCCGGCCCGAGGAGGCTGTATGCGAGGTTCCGCTCGCGAAGGCGACAGAAGCGTTCGTCGGCGCATGACACGGGCGGCGGCCGCCACGGCGACTGCCGCCCTGCTTTTCCCCCTGGTGTCGGCCGCCACGGCCGCCACGGCCGCCCGCCCCGACAGCGGCGCCCTCCAGCGGGCCTTCGCCGATGCCGCGCAACAGTACCGGGTGCCCCAGAGCGTGCTGCTCGGTGTCTCGTATCTGCAGTCCCGCTGGGACGGGCACCGGGGGGCGCCGAGTGTCTCCGGTGGCTACGGTCCGATGCATCTGACGGACGCACGTACGGCCCTCGCCTCGGCACCCCATCACAGTGAGGGCGCCGAGGACCCACGGGGGGACGACTCCCGCCCCGTCAGGACGTTGCCCGAGGAGCTGCCCGAACCCTCCCGGCTGCCGGCCCGGCTGCGTACTCTGGGGCGCGCCGCCGAGCTGACCGGGCTCGACGCGCGCACCCTGCGCGAGGACCCGGTGGCGAACATCCACGGCGGCGCCGCCCTGCTCGCCGCCGCTCAGAGGAACCTCGGCCTGCCGTTGAGCAAGGACCCGGGCCAGTGGTACGGGGCCGTGGCGCGCTACTCCGGTGCCGATGACCGGGCCACCGCGTCCGCGTATGCCCATGATGTCTTCGAGGTGATCCGCGACGGTGAGCGCCGCACCACCGACAGCGGACAGCGGGTGGTGCTGCCCGCCTCCCCTGACGTGGCCGAGAACACCGCGCAGACCCGGCGGCTGAGCCTGCGAGCCGCCGACGCGGGCGAGGCGGAGTGCCCGCAGGAGGTGGCGTGCGAGTGGATCCCCGCCCCGTACGAGGAATTCGGGGAGGGCGATCAGAAGGACTACGGCAACCACGACAAGGCCGACCGCCCCGGCTCGCAGAGGATCGACTACATCATCGTCCACGACACCGAGGGGCCGTGGGGCACGACGATCGATCTCATCAAGGACCCGACCTACGTCTCCTGGCAGTACACCCTGCGCTCCTCCGACGGGCACATCGCCCAGCACGTGCCGCTCAAGGACGTCGCCTGGCACGCGGGGAACTGGTACGTGAACTCCAGGTCCGTCGGCCTGGAGCACGAGGGGTTCCTCACCGCGCCCGACGCCTGGTACACGGAGGCGATGTACCGCACCTCCGCGCGACTGGTGCGGTACTTGGCGAAGAAGTACGACATCCCGCTGAACCGCCAGCACATCCTGGGCCATGAGAACGTCCCGGGTCCGACCACGATGACCATCCCCGGCATGCACACCGACCCCGGCCCGTACTGGGACTGGGCGCACTACTTCCAGCTGCTGGGGGCCCCGTTCCAGTCGACGGCGAGCGCAGCCGGCGGGCTGGTGACCATCCTGCCGGAGTACGCCCGGAACAAGCCGGTCTACACCGGGTGCCAGAAGGACCCCGGCGAGGCCTGCCCACCGCACGGCTCCGGCGCCGTACGGCTGCACACCGAGCCGAGCGCGGACGCACCCCTGGTGAGGGACATCGGGCTGCGGCCGGACGGCTCCGATTCCACGACGGGAGTCAACGACCATGGCGCGCGGGCCACAACCGGCCAGCAGTACGCGGTCGCGGAGCGCCAGAGCGAATGGACAGCGATCTGGTACCTCGGTCAGAAGGCGTGGTTCCACAACCCGCGCACCCAGCCGACGGCCGTGAACGCCAAGGGCCTGGTCGCCACCCCGAAGGGGGACGCGAAGGACATCGCGGTGTACGGGCGGGCCTACCCGGAGAAGGCCGCCTATCCGGAGGGCATCCCCGTCCAGCCGCTGTCACCGCTGCCGTACAAGCTCCGGGCGGGCCAGGAGTACGCCGTGGGCACGAAGAGCACGGGCGAGTACTACTACGCGCCCACGTTCGACACCAAAGGTCACCGTGTGATCCGCGGGAAGCAGGAGTACTACCAGATCCAGTTCGGGCACCGGGTCGCCTTTGTGAAGGCCGGCGACGTGACCGTACGCCAGTCGGGGTAAGGCGCGCTCCGGGCCGCCGCCCCGGCCACCGGCCGGGCGGCGGTCCGGCGTCCCGTCGGACCGCTCACGGGTCAGCCCTGCTGGAACATCTCCGCGGGCAGCGGCTTGAGCAGCTGGTAGAGGTCGTCGGTGATGGGACGGTCCCAGCTGGCGATGGTGACGAGCACGCCGTCGCTGCGGTCGAACTGAGCGCAGGAGATCCGGCTCTCGGAGAGCTTGACGCGCCGCACGATGAGGAGATTGTCCTCGTGCATCACTGGCGTGTCCTCGGTCTCCACGACATGCACCGGTTCGTCGTTGCCGAGCGCGGCGAGCAGCTGCGCCACCTCGAACGGTGCCTGGTCCTCACCGAGTTCCCGGGCGGGCGAGCCCGCGGGGAGGTTCCCGATGATCATTGCCGGACCACGTCCGCCGAACAGGTCGTAGCGGAGAAAGACCCCCTGGCAGCTGCCGTCCGGTGCGGGCAGCAGACCCGCGCCGAGATTGCCCGGCCAGTCACTCGGGTCCATCGCGAGGACATCGAAGTCCGGCCCGGTGGGCGAGGCTGCGCTGCGGCGGCGGAGGAACGACATGCGGACATGGTACGTGCCCGGAGGCCGTGAACGTTCGGCACGGTGGGCCGGCCGGGAGCGCGCGGGCGCCTGCCGCGCGTGGCCGTGCCCGGATGACACCTCGGCACGCCGGGCCGTCTCGAGCGCGTTCCCGCGAGGCCGGGCAACGCGCCCGCTCCGGGGCGGGCGGACCCCTCGCGGCAGACCTCAGAGGGAGTGCTGCGCCAGGGCGTCCAGCAGCTCGACCGCCTGGGTGACCCGCTCATGCGGGACGAACAGATGGTCGTGGTGGAAGCCCGCCACCACATTGCAGCTGATCCCCGCTCGGGCCAGCTCTGTCGCGACCGCCGCGGTCAGCCCCACCGCGTCCAGCGCCGAGTGCACCCGCAGAGTGATCCATCCGGCGACGTACTCGTAGGGCAACCCCGCCGCGTCGGCCTCCTCCTGCCGTGCGACCAGGGTCAGCCCCTCGTCCTCGAGGACGGTCACCACCGGCCTGACCCCCGCCGGGGGCTCCTCCCGCACGGTCGCGAAGACGTACCGGCCGGGGTTGAGGCGGGGCCGCATACCCCTGAGCAGCGTCGCCAGATCTCGCTCGCCTGTCATGGACGCACCCTAATGGCGCCGTGCGGCCGTCGGCGCGACAACGCTGGTGGAGGG
>NZ_JBQQBW010000152.1:0-13493 GCF_052245415.1 Streptomyces sp. 8N706
CATCGGCATCTATCTCAGCTGGACCGCGGGCCGCCTCGACCGGTTGCACGCCCGGATCGACGCCGCCCGCGCCGCGCTCGACGCGCAGTTGTTGCGCCGTGCGTCGGTCGCGCAGGAGCTGGCCACCTCCGGGGTCCTCGACCCCGCCGCGTCGATCGTGCTCTACGAAGCCGCCCACTCCGCCCGCCAGGCCGAGGAGGAGCAGCGCGAGGTCGCCGAGAGCGATCTCAGCCAGGCGCTGCGGGCCGTGTTCGCGGAGACCGCGCAGGTCGAGGCCGTACGCGAGGCGCCTGGCGGGGAGGAGACCGCCGGAGAGCTGTCCGCCGCGGTCTTCCGCGTCCCGATGGCGCGGCGCTTCCACAACGACGCGGTACGGGCGGCACGGGCGCTGCGACGGCACCGGACCGTGCGCTGGTTCCGGCTCGCGGGACATGCCCCTTCCCCGCTCGCGTTCGAGATGGACGACGAGCCACCGGCGGCCCTGGCGGACCGTACGAAGTGACGGCCCGCAATCGCCGAGTCCGCGGCTTCACTGCCGGGGGCACGGCCCGCGCCCTCACTGCTGCGGCGCACCGTCCGCACGGCGGCCCGACGTCCGTGCGGCACCTCATGGCCGGGGCCTCGCGCCCGTTGCGGGGGCGTTGCCTCGCGCAGCCGGGAGCAACGCCTCGCGGACGGGGGCGGACGGGGGCGGCCGGGAGACGGTCGGGCCACTGACAGGCGATTGGCCCTTGCGGTGTCCTGGGCCGGCACGATTTTGTCATCCGTGTAGTAGTGCGGCGGCCCGCCTGGACCGGAAGGCCGGTCAGGAATGGGGATCGAACGGGCCTACGATGGGCTCATCGCACGTTCATCATCGAGTGAGGTCAAACCGTGTCCACCACGCCCCCCAGCACGTCCGCCAACGCCTTCAACGGGACTCCCGAGACCGGCACCGCGCGCGTCAAGCGCGGCATGGCCGAGCAGCTCAAGGGCGGCGTGATCATGGACGTCGTCACGCCGGAGGAAGCCAAGATCGCCGAGGATGCCGGCGCCGTCGCGGTCATGGCTCTCGAGCGTGTTCCGGCCGACATCCGCAAGGACGGCGGCGTGGCCCGGATGTCCGACCCCGACATGATCGACGGGATCATCAACGCGGTCTCCATCCCGGTCATGGCCAAGTCCCGTATCGGCCACTTCGTCGAGGCGCAGGTGCTGCAGTCGCTCGGCGTCGACTACATCGACGAGTCCGAGGTCCTCACTCCGGCCGACGAGGTCAACCACAGCGACAAGTGGTCCTTCACCACCCCGTTCGTCTGCGGTGCGACCAACCTGGGCGAGGCGCTGCGCCGTATCGCCGAGGGCGCGGCAATGATCCGTTCCAAGGGCGAAGCCGGCACGGGCAATGTCGTCGAGGCCGTCCGCCACCTCCGCCAGATCAAGAACGAGATCGGCCGGCTGCGCGCCCTCGACAACCACGAGCTCTACGCTGCTGCCAAGGAGCTGCGCGCCCCGTACGAGCTGGTCAAGGAGGTCGCCGAGCTCGGCAAGCTGCCGGTCGTGCTGTTCTCCGCCGGTGGCGTCGCCACCCCGGCCGACGCCGCGCTGATGCGCCAGCTCGGCGCCGAGGGCGTCTTCGTCGGCTCCGGCATCTTCAAGTCCGGTGACCCGGCCAAGCGCGCCGCTGCGATCGTGAAGGCCACGACCTTCTACGACGACCCCAAGATCATCGCGGATGCCTCCCGCGACCTCGGCGAGGCGATGGTCGGTATCAACTGCGACACCCTGCCCGAGGCGGAGCGCTACGCCAACCGCGGCTGGTAAAGGCCGGTCGATCCCGTCCGCGGCTCCGCCGCACCGGGCTCCGGCAGTCGTCGGACGGGCGGCCCGCCGATCATCGGCGGGCCGCCCGGTTTCCGTAGGGTCCCCGCACACACCGAGAGGTTCACCCCGTGTCCAGCACCACCCCCGTGATCGGCGTCCTCGCCCTCCAGGGCGACGTACGCGAGCACCTCGTCGCGCTCGCGGAGGCCGACACCGTGGCCCGCCCGGTCCGCCGCCCCGAGGAACTCGCGGAGGTCGACGGCCTGGTGATTCCCGGAGGGGAGTCGACCACCATGTCCAAGCTGGCGGCTCTCTTCGGCCTGCTGGAGCCGCTGCGCGAGCGGGTACGGGCCGGGCTGCCCGTCTACGGCACCTGCGCAGGCATGATCATGCTCGCGGACAAGCTCCTGGACGGGCGCGACGACCAGGAGACCATCGGCGGCATCGACATGATCGTCCGCCGGAACGCCTTCGGGCGCCAGAACGAGTCCTTCGAGGCAGCGGTCGGCATCGCGGGCATCGAGGGGGGCCCGGTGGAGGGCGTCTTCATCCGCGCGCCCTGGGTGGAGTCCGTGGGCGGGGACGTCGAGGTGCTGGCCACGTACGACGGCCACATCGTCGCCGTACGACAGGGCCGGGTGCTCGCCACGTCCTTCCACCCCGAGCTGACGGGCGACCACCGCGTCCACGCGCATTTCGTGGAGATGGTGCGAGCGGAGGCCTGACACGATCCCGGTAGGATCGCAACCGTTCGTGCAGCAATTGGTGACGTGAAGGAGACAGGCGGATGTCCGGCCACTCTAAATGGGCTACGACCAAGCACAAGAAGGCCGTGATCGACGCCAAGCGCGGCAAACTCTTCGCGAAGCTGATCAAGAACATCGAGGTCGCCGCCCGCACCGGCGGCGGTGACCCCGACGGCAATCCGACTCTCTTCGACGCCATCCAGAAGGCGAAGAAGAGCTCGGTTCCGAACAAGAACATCGACAGCGCGGTGAAGCGCGGCGCGGGCCTCGAGGCCGGGGGCGCCGACTACGAGACGATCATGTACGAGGGCTACGGCCCGAACGGTGTCGCGGTCCTGATCGAGTGCCTGACCGACAACCGCAACCGCGCCGCCTCCGACGTACGTGTCGCGATGACCCGCAACGGCGGTTCCATGGCCGACCCGGGCTCGGTTTCCTATCTCTTCAACCGCAAGGGCGTGGTGATCGTCCCCAAGGGCGAGCTGACCGAGGACGACGTGCTCGGCGCCGTCCTGGACGCCGGCGCCGAGGAGGTCAACGACCTCGGCGAGAGCTTCGAGGTGATCAGCGAGGCCACCGACCTCGTCGCGGTGCGCACCGCCCTCCAGGGGGCAGGTGTCGACTACGACTCGGCCGACGCCAACTTCGTTCCGACCATGCAGGTCGAGCTCGACGAAGAGGGCGCACGCAAGATCTTCAAGCTGATCGACGCGCTCGAGGACAGCGACGACGTCCAGAACGTCTTCGCCAACTTCGATGTCTCCGACGACGTCATGGCGAAAGTCGACGCCTGACCGGCCGTCAATTCGGTATGCGTCGACGGGCCGACGGGGAGACGCCCCGTCGGCCCGTCGGCGTTGTCCGCGGGTGTTGTCGGTGCCGACCGATAACCTGCAGGAACATGTGACCGAACGCCTGAGGGGAGGGGCACGATGCGGGTGCTGGGTGTGGACCCGGGACTGACCCGGTGCGGTATCGGCGTGGTCGACGGCGTCGCGGGCCGTCCGCTGCGGATGCTCGGCGTCGGTGTCGTACGCACCCCGGCGGACGCGGACATCGCCCGGCGCCTGGTCCTCATCGAGCGCGGCATCGAGGAGTGGCTGGACGAGCACCGCCCCGAATGCGTCGCCGTGGAGCGGGTGTTCAGCCAGCACAACGTCCGTACGGTGATGGGCACCGCCCAGGCCAGCGCGGTCGCGATGCTCTGCGCCTCCCGCCGCGGACTGCCCGTCGCGCTGCATACGCCCAGCGAGGTCAAGGCCGCCGTCACCGGCAGCGGACGCGCCGGCAAACCTCAGGTCGGCGCGATGGTCACCCGGCTGCTGCGGCTCGACGCGCCGCCCAGACCCGCCGACGCCGCCGACGCCCTCGCGCTCGCCATCTGCCACATCTGGCGAGCCCCCGCCGTCAACCGCCTCCAGCAGGCGCAGACCACGGCTCGCCGCGCCCACGCTCCCGTCCCGTCCCCCGGCCTTCGTCGCGGGGCACCCCAGAAGGGCACCACCCGATGATCGCCTCTGTCCGCGGCCCCGTCGCCGCTCTCGCCCCGGACACCGCCGTCGTCGAGGTCGGCGGTGTGGGCATGGCGGTCCAGTGCACCCCCAACACCCTCTCCGGGCTCAGGGTCGGCCAGGAGGCCAGGCTCGCCACCTCCCTCGTCGTCCGCGAGGACTCGCTCACGCTGTACGGCTTCGCCGACGAGGACGAGCGCCAGGTGTTCGAGCTGCTCCAGACCGCCAGCGGGGTCGGTCCCCGGCTCGCCCAGGCGATGCTCGCCGTGCACTCCCCGGACGCGCTGCGGCTCGCGGTCTCGCAGGGGGACGAGAAGGCCCTCATGACGGTGCCCGGGATCGGCAAGAAGGGTGCTCAGCGGCTGCTGCTGGAGCTGAAGGACCGGCTCGGTGAGCCGGCCGCGGCCCCCGTCGGGGCCCGGGGCACCGGCGCGGCCGGGACCTCCTCCTGGCGCGACCAGCTGCACACCGCCCTCATCGGCCTGGGGTACGCCACGCGGGAGGCCGACGAGGCGGTTGCCGCGGTCGCCCCGCAGGCCGAGGCAGCGGCCGCCGGGGGCGCGACCCCGCCGGTGCCGCAGCTGCTCCGCGCCGCGCTGCAGTCCCTCAACCGGAGCCGTTAGCCCCCATGGCCCGACTGCCCGACCGCCCGACATCCACCTGCTCGCGGCGCGGACCCGCCACCCGGCCGCCCGAGCAGGCAGCCCCGACCGGCCCGCACCACGGCCGCCGACCCGAGAGACCGACGATGCCGCACTCCTCCCGGCAGCATGCCCCGGGGCCCTCGTCCTGTACGGGAAACAGAGCCGTCGGCCGCCGAACCGGGCCCCCGCGGCGGCGGGGTGCGTGCGGCCGCCGGGCCGAGCGGCGTCCTGCGCGGTGGGCCGGCCCGGAGGCCGGGGGAGCGCTGATCTGCCGCTCCGGCAGCGCGCCCGGGGACCCCCGCCCGGACGGAGTCCGGGGAGCGTCACGGACCGGCCCCGCCGCGGTTCCGTGCCCCCACGAACAGACCGCACCGTCGATCAGATCCGCACCACATCGCGAGGCGAACCGCAGTGAACTGGGACGACACCACCCCCGAGGCATCGGAGCGACTGGTCGAGGCCGCCGCCGACGGCGAGGACCAGGCCATCGAAGCGGCGCTGCGCCCCAAGGACCTGGAGGAGTTCGTCGGACAGGAACGGGTCCGCGAGCAGCTCGATCTGGTGCTGCGGGCAGCGCGTCAGCGCGGTGCGACCGCCGATCACGTGCTGCTCTCCGGCGCGCCCGGACTCGGCAAGACCACCCTCTCCATGATCATCGCGGCCGAGATGGGCGCCCCGATCCGCATCACCTCCGGGCCCGCCATCCAGCACGCCGGAGACCTCGCCGCCATCCTCTCCTCCCTCACCGAGGGAGAGGTCCTCTTCCTCGACGAGATCCACCGCATGTCCCGGCCCGCCGAGGAGATGCTCTACATGGCGATGGAGGACTTCCGCGTCGACGTGATCGTCGGCAAGGGCCCGGGTGCCACCGCCATCCCGCTCGAACTCCCTCCCTTCACGCTGGTCGGCGCCACCACCCGGGCCGGCCTGCTGCCGCCCCCGCTGCGCGACCGCTTCGGCTTCACCGGCCACATGGAGTTCTACGAACCGGCCGAGCTCGAGCGCGTCATCCATCGCTCCGCCCGGCTGCTGGACGTCGAGATAGAGCCCGAGGGCGCCGCGGAGATCGCCGGCCGCTCGCGCGGCACGCCCCGTATCGCCAACCGCCTGCTGCGCCGGGTCCGGGACTATGCCCAGGTGAAGGCGGACGGCGTCGTCACTCGCGAGATCTCGGCCGCCGCGCTGGGGGTCTACGAGGTCGACGCCCGCGGCCTGGACCGGCTGGACCGCGCCGTGCTGGGCGCCCTGCTCAAACTCTTCGGCGGCGGACCGGTCGGCCTGTCCACCCTCTCCGTCGCGGTGGGGGAGGAGCGGGAAACGGTGGAGGAGGTCGCCGAGCCGTTCCTCGTACGCGAGGGGCTCCTCGCCCGTACGCCACGCGGAAGGGTCGCCACCCCGGCGGCATGGGCCCATCTGGGTCTGGTGCCGCCGCAGCAGGGCGGTGGCGGGGCGGGGCAGCAGGGATTGTTCGGAGCGTGACCCGGCGATGACGGCGCGGAGACTCGCTCACCGGGGAACCCCGGTGACATGCTGGGCGTTGTTCCACCGGTGCGGACTCGCCTAGACTCCGCCGATGCCGTCCTTGACGGGCGGCGACATCCACCCCCGAATACCAGGCCGCCGCAGATGCGCGGTCGTGCGAAGGAAATTCCGGCCCGTGAATATCGTGACTCTCCTCCCGTTCATCGTGCTCATCGGGGCCATGTTCCTGATGACCCGGTCGGCGAAGAACAAGCAGCGCCAGGCCGCGCAGATGCGCGACCAGATGCAGCCGGGCACCGGCATCCGCACGATCGGCGGGATGTATGCCACCGTCAAGGAGGTCGGCGCCGACACGGTCCTCCTCGAGGTCGCCCCCGGCGTCCACGCCGTCTACGCCAAGAACTCCGTCGGCGCCGTCCTCGAGGACGCCGAGTACAACCGCATCGTCCACGGCATCGAGCCCGACCTCAAGGTCGACGGCCCGTTCGTGCCGGACGACGCCTCCGAGCTCACCGCCGACGGCGCGCCCGCCGCTCCCGTCGCCCCGGCCGACCCGGCCGTGCCCGCCGGCAAGGCCGGTTCCGAGGAGCCGCGAGTCGACCTCGGCAAGGCCGACGCCGATGACGCCGTGGCCGGGAAGGACGCCGAGGAGGCCGAGCCGAAGGACGCCAAGAAGGACGGCGACGCCGACGCGAAGTAGCCCCTCCCACGGACCGCGGTGCTACCGGCGAGGGAGCCGCCCCGTGACCGGGGGCGGCACCCGCCTGTGCGCGCGCCGCGGTCCCCGGACGGTCTAGGCTCCGGCGGGGTACGTCCCCACAGCACTTCGTGGCCGCCCGCGGACGACGATGCGGGACGGTTGGACAGGGAGAAACGAGAAGGTGGCATCACCGAAGAAGGGCCGGAGGCCCTCCGGGGGCCAGGGCAGGCCTGGGCGCGCCCTGGCCCTGATCCTGATCGTCCTGGTCGCGCTCACCGGGGGCATGTTCCTCTCCGGGCACACCACGCCGCGGCTGGGCATCGACCTCGCCGGCGGTACGAGCATCACCCTCACGGCCAAGAACCAGCCGGGTGAGAAGAACGCGATCAACGAGACCAATATGAACACGGCGGTCGGCATCATCGAGCGTCGCGTCAACGGTCTGGGTGTCTCCGAGGCCGAGGTTCAGACCCAGGGCAAAGAGAACATCATCGTCAACATCCCCCGGGGCACGAACGAGAAGCAGGCCCGGGAGCAGGTCGGTACGACCGCCCAGCTGTTCTTCCGCCCCGTTCTGGCGATCACCCCCGGCGGCAAGACCGCCGAGCCGTCCCCGAGCCCCTCCGCCACGGACAAGGCGAAGGGCGGCCAGGAGAAGCCCGGACAGGGCGACCAGGCCAAGACCTCGGCCAAGCCCTCCCCGAGCACCACCACCCAGGGACGTGCCGTCACCGACGCCCTGAAGGACGACCCCTCGCCGAAGGCCACTCCCGCCGGCAAGGCCACCCCCACCGGTAAGCCGGAGCCCTCCCAGCCCCCGGTCCCCGAGCCCCAGCCGGGCGCGGGCGTCCCCGCCGGCCTGCAGAAGAAGCTCGACGCGCTGGACTGCTCCAAGCCCGCGGCACGCGCCCAGGCCGGCCAGGGCGTCAAGCCGACCGACACCACCGTCGCGTGCAGCGACGACGGCAAGGTGAAGTACGCGCTCGGTCCGGCCGACGTCGAGGGCACCGACGTCAGCGACGCCAAGGCCGGATTCGACAACCAGCGCGGCTCCGGCTGGCTCGTCCAGCTCGACTTCAACGACAAGGGCTCGAAGCGGTTCGCCGACTCCACCGGCACGCTCGCGAGCCAGCAGCCGCCGCGCAACCAGTTCGCGATCGTGCTGGACGGTCAGGTCGTCTCCGCGCCCAGCGTCTCCACCTCCATCACCGGCGGCAACGCGGAGATCTCCGGCAGCTTCACCCAGCAGACCGCGGAGGACCTCGCCAACGTCCTCTCCTACGGTGCGCTGCCGCTGACCTTCGAGGAGTCCAGCGTCACCACCGTTTCGGCGGCGCTCGGCGGCGAGCAGCTGCAGGCGGGCCTCATCGCCGGCGCCATCGGCCTCGCGCTGGTCGTCCTCTACTTGGTGGCCTACTACCGGGGTCTGGCATTCGTCGCCATCCTCAGCCTTCTGGTCTCCGCGATCCTCACCTACACGATCATGACCCTGCTCGGCCCAGGCATCGGCTTCGCGCTGAACCTGCCGGCCGTTTGCGGCGCCATTGTCGCGATCGGTATCACCGCCGACTCCTTCATCGTGTACTTCGAACGCATCCGCGACGAGATCCGCGAGGGCCGTTCGCTGCGGCCCGCCGTCGAGCGGGCCTGGCCGCGGGCCCGGCGGACCATTCTGGTGGCCGACTTCGTGTCCTTCCTGGCCGCCGCGGTGCTGTTCGCCGCCACGGTCGGCAAGGTGCAGGGCTTCGCCTTCACCCTGGGCCTCACCACATTGCTCGACGTCGTCGTGGTCTTCCTCTTCACCAAGCCGCTGATGACGATCCTCGCCCGCGGCAAGTTCTTCGGCGGCGGGCACCCCTGGTCCGGCCTGGACCCCAAGCGTCTCGGCGTGAAACCGCCCCTGCGCAGCCGCCGCAGCCGTACCCCCGTCGTTCCGACCGACCCGAAGGAGGCCTGAGATGTCGCGACTCGGCAGCCTCGGCGCCAGGCTCTACCGCGGTGAGGTCGGTTACGACTTCGTCGGGAAGCGGATGATCTGGTACGGCATCTCGATCCTGATCACGATCACGGCGATCGTCGGTCTCGGGGTGCGCGGCCTCAACATGGGCATCGAGTTCTCGGGCGGGGCGGTCTTCACCACGCCGAAGGCGTCCGTCTCCAGCAGTCAGGCCGAGGAGGCCGCCGAGAAGGTATCCGGCCACACCGCCCACGTGCAGGAGCTCGGCACCGGCGGCCTGCGCATCCAGATCGGCGATGTCGACCCGCAGAAGGCCGACCAGATCAAGGCTGATCTGTCCGAGGACCTGAACATTCCGGCGAACGACATCAACGCCGACCTCGTCGGCCCCAGCTGGGGTGAGCAGATCGCCAACAAGGCCTGGACGGGCCTGGGGATCTTCATGGCCCTGGTGGTGATCTATCTCGCCATCGCCTTCGAGTGGCGGATGGCCCTGGCCGCCCTGGTCGCGCTGATCCATGACCTGACGATCACGGTGGGCATCTATGCCCTCGTGGGCTTCGAGGTGAGCGTCGGCACGGTCATCGGCCTGCTCACCATCCTCGGCTACTCCCTGTACGACACCGTCGTGGTCTTCGACGGTCTGAAGGAAGCCAGCAAGGGCATCACCAAACAGACCCGCTTCACCTACAGCGAGATCGCCAACCGCAGCCTCAACGGCACCCTGGTGCGCTCCATCAACACGACGGTGGTCGCCCTCCTCCCGGTGGCCGGCCTGCTGTTCATCGGCGGTGGCGTCCTCGGCGCGGGCATGCTCAACGACATCTCGCTGTCGCTGTTCGTCGGCCTGGCCGCCGGTGCCTACTCCTCGATCTTCATCGCCACCCCGCTGGTCGCCGACCTCAAGGAGCGCGAGCCGCAGATGAAGGCCCTGGCCAAGCGGGTCCGCGCCAAGCGCGCCGCGGCCGCCGCCAAGGGCGCCGGCGAGGAGTCGGAGGGCGCCCCGCAGGACGCCGTCCCGGGCGAGGGGGCGTACGACCAGGACGACGACGAGGCCGCGGCCGCGGGTGTGGTCGGCCAGCGGGCCCAGCCCGCGTCCCGTAACCGCCGTGGCCGCCCCTCGGGGAAGCGCCGATGAGCGCCGCGTCGCCGGAGCTGCGGAGTCTGCTCCTCTCCCGGATACGGGACGTGCCGGACTATCCCCAGCCGGGCGTGACGTTCAAGGACATCACCCCGCTCCTCGCCGACCCGTCGGCCTTCGGCGCCCTCACCGAGGCGCTCGCCGAGCTGTGCGTACGGCACGGCGCCACCAAGGTCGTCGGTCTGGAGGCGCGCGGATTCATCCTGGCCGCCCCGGCGGCCATACGGGCCGGGCTGGGCTTCGTCCCCGCGCGCAAGGCGGGCAAGCTGCCCGGGGCGACCCTGTCGCAGGCGTACGAGCTGGAGTACGGCGCCGCCGAGATCGAGGTCCACGCCGAGGACCTGGTGCCCTCGGACCGCGTCATGGTCATCGACGACGTGCTCGCCACCGGTGGCACCGGCGAGGCGTCGCTGCAGCTCATCCGGCGGGCCGGAGCCGAGGTCGCCGGGGTGTCGGTCCTTATGGAGCTGGGCTTCCTGGCCGGCCGGCAGCGTCTAACCCCCGCCCTCGCGGGCGCGCCGCTGGAGGCCCTGATCACGGTCTGAGACCCGCGGATGAAGGAGGGGCGGGCGGGCCGGGCGGACCGGGCTCCCGCCCCTTCGCCATGCCCCCGCAGCCCCTCCGTCCTGCCCCGGCTCGGCGGCCTCGCACGAGTCCTCGATACCATGGGCATCTCCGGACCTGATCGGGGGGCCGGACCTTCCTCCGTGCCCGACTTCGGCACGGAGGGCCACCACGAGGAGTGCTCTTGCCAGACGAGGCCCAGCCGCTGACCGCCGCGCAACAGCAGAAGGCCTCCGCCGAGGCCGCCGCGGCGGCGGACACCTCTGCCCAGAAGGCGTCCGGCGCGGCGAAGCCCCTGGCGAAGCGCGGCCCCGAGGCCAAGCCGAAGTCCCCCGCCGAGCGGGGGCCGAACGGCGCCGTCGCGGGCGCCACCGGGACCTCCCCGGCCCGCCCGGCCCCGGCCGGACCGGCGCCGCGCTCCGCCTCCTCCAACCGCGTCCGCGCCCGTCTCGCCCGCCTCGGCGTACAGCGCTCCAGCCCGTACAACCCGGTCCTGGAGCCGCTGCTGCGCATCGTCCGCAGCAACGACCCGAAGATCGAGACGGCGACGCTGCGCCAGGTCGAGAAGGCCTACCAGGTCGCCGAGCGCTGGCACCGCGGCCAGAAGCGCAAGAGCGGCGACCCGTACATCACCCACCCCCTGGCCGTGACGACGATCCTGGCCGAGCTCGGCATGGACCCGGCCACGCTGATGGCCGGACTGCTGCACGACACCGTCGAGGACACCGAGTACGGCCTGGACACCCTGCGCCGTGACTTCGGCGACCAGGTCGCCCTGCTCGTCGACGGCGTCACCAAGCTCGACAAGGTCAAGTTCGGTGAGGCGGCCCAGGCCGAGACCGTACGCAAGATGGTCGTGGCCATGGCCAAGGACCCGCGCGTCCTGGTCATCAAGCTCGCCGACCGCCTGCACAACATGCGCACCATGCGCTACCTCAAGCGGGAGAAGCAGGAGAAGAAGGCCCGCGAGACCCTGGAGATCTACGCCCCGCTGGCGCACCGGCTGGGCATGAACACCATCAAGTGGGAGCTGGAGGACCTCGCCTTCGCGATCCTCTACCCCAAGATGTACGACGAGATCGTGCGGCTGGTGGCCGAGCGGGCCCCCAAGCGGGACGAGTACCTCGCCGTGGTCACCGACCAGGTGCAGGGCGATCTGCGCGCGGCCCGGATCAAGGCGACCGTCACCGGCCGCCCGAAGCACTACTACTCCGTCTACCAGAAGATGATCGTCCGCGGCCGGGACTTCGCGGAGATCTACGACCTGGTGGGCATCCGTGTCCTCGTCGACACCGTCCGCGACTGCTACGCGGCGCTCGGGACCATCCACGCGCGGTGGAACCCGGTGCCGGGGCGGTTCAAGGACTACATCGCGATGCCCAAGTTCAACATGTACCAGTCGCTCCACACGACGGTCATCGGGCCCAGCGGCAAGCCGGTCGAGCTGCAGATCCGCACCTTCGACATGCACCGGCGCGCCGAATACGGCATCGCCGCGCACTGGAAGTACAAGCAGGAGGCCGTCGCGGGCGCCTCCAAGGTCCGTACCGATGTGCCCAAGCGGTCGGGCAAGGACGACGCGGTCAACGACATGGCCTGGCTGCGGCAGCTGCTGGACTGGCAGAAGGAGACGGAGGACCCGGGTGAGTTCCTGGAGTCCCTGCGCTTCGACCTGTCGCGCAACGAGGTCTTCGTCTTCACGCCCAAGGGCGATGTCATAGCGCTTCCGGCCGGGGCCACTCCGGTCGACTTCGCGTACGCCGTGCACACCGAAGTCGGCCATCGGACCATAGGGGCCCGGGTCAACGGCCGGCTCGTACCGCTCGAATCGACCCTGGACAACGGCGATCTCGTGGAGGTCTTCACCTCCAAGGCGTCGGGAGCGGGTCCCTCCCGTGACTGGCTCGGCTTCGTCAAGTCACCGCGTGCCCGCAACAAGATCCGCGCGCACTTCTCCAAGGAGCGCCGTGACGAGGCCATAGAGCACGGCAAGGACGCCATCGTGCGGGCGATGCGCAAGCAGAACCTGCCGATCCAGCGCATCCTCACCGGCGACTCGCTCGTCACCCTGGCGCACGAGATGCGCTACCCGGACATCTCCTCGCTCTACGCGGCCATCGGGGAGGGGCATGTCTCCGCGCAGAACGTGGTCCAGAAGCTCGTCCAGGCCCTCGGGGGCGAGGACGCGGCGAACGAGGACATCGCCGAGACCGCCCCGCCGATCCAGCGCCGTACCAAGCGCCGGTCCAACGCGGACCCGGGTGTGGTCGTCAAGGGCGTGGACGACGTCTGGGTCAAGCTCGCCCGCTGCTGTACGCCGGTGCCCGGCGATCCGATCATGGGTTTCGTCACGCGGGGGAACGGGGTCTCCGTACACCGCCAGGACTGTGTCAACGTCGATTCGCTGTCCAAGCAGCCCGAGCGGATCCTCGAGGTCGAGTGGGCGCCCACCCAGTCCTCGGTCTTCCTGGTCGCCATCCAGGTGGAGGCGCTGGACCGCTCCCGGCTGCTCTCGGACGTCACCCGCGTGCTGTCCGACCAGCACGTCAACATCCTCTCCGCCGCCGTGCAGACCTCCCGCGACCGGGTGGCGACCTCGCGCTTCACCTTCGAGATGGGGGACCCCAAGCACCTCGGGCACGTTCTGAAGGCGGTGCGCGGTGTGGAGGGCGTCTACGACGTCTACCGGGTCACCTCGACCCGCCATCGCTAGTGCTGTGACCGGGTAGGTTCACCGGCTCGCGACGCCCGGCACGGCACTCCCCCAGCTACCTCCCCCGGCCGAAGGCTGGGGGAGTGCCCCCACGTTGCGGTGTCGGAGTCGCCCGGGTACTCCCCTGGCCTTCGGCATGGGGGACCCCAGTACGAGGGCGATCTCTCCCGGAACCGCCGTGCGATGCACCGCACCGGACGCCGCGAGCTTCCCGGCAAACCCTCCCGGTCAC
>NZ_JBQQBW010000153.1:0-13466 GCF_052245415.1 Streptomyces sp. 8N706
AGGGCTGCTGGTGATCTCGGACAAGGGCTTCGCCTCCAAGGAGTTCGAGGCCGATCTGGCTTTCCGGGGCGCGGAGTTGCTGCGACCGACGTTCAAACGCGAGAAGAAGCGCAAGGGCGAGAGCCTCCTGAAGTCGGTGCGGCAGCTGATCGAGTCGGTCAACGACACCCTCAAGGGCCAGCTCGACCTGGAACAGCACGGTGGCCGGACCTTCGAAGGTGTCGCCGTCCGCGTCGCCCAGCGCATCCTCGGGATGGCCGCCGCGATCTGGCACAACCACAAGACCGGCCAGCCCGTCACGCGGTCCTTGATCGCTTACGACCACTGATCACATCGGA
Organism: Streptomyces sp. 8N706; assembly: GCF_052245415.1. Classification (NCBI taxonomy): domain Bacteria; kingdom Bacillati; phylum Actinomycetota; class Actinomycetes; order Kitasatosporales; family Streptomycetaceae; genus Streptomyces; species Streptomyces sp. 8N706. Next base: position 339 of record NZ_JBQQBW010000153.1, read on the forward strand.
ATGACTCGTCTAGGCGGTGGAGTGTGAGTGACGTGTGTTCTGGCCGCGGCGACATGGGCGGAGGGTGGGGTGTGCTGTGGGGTACCTGGCTCGAGGGGAGGGCGGCTCAGGTGCTTGCTGTTCGCGGTCGTGGATACAGTCCGACTGCGTCCGGGGTGAATCCTTCGAGGCCGGTGACGTTGCTCGCGTAGCTGACGGAGACCTGGAGTCCCTCGATCCGGCTCAGGGGGGTGATGTCAGCGGTGTCAGGTTGCACCCCTCGGCAGTTGATGAAGATACGTTCGAGGTTGGGGAAAATGTTGGGGATCAGGTCAAGTTGTGGGTCTGAGTCGGGCAGAAGCCGGAGGTAGGTAACGCTGTGCATGGGAACGGCGTGGTTGAGGTCGTAATCCGATATGCACAGTTCTGTCAAATTGGGGAGTGCGGCAATTTCTTGCCACTCTCCGTTGTCAGGTGCGGTGTTGATCGTCAGGTCTTGCAGATGCTCCCACTTGGAGACACCGGCAAGAGCTGTGCCGATCCAGCCGCCCAGGGCCAAGGAGGTCAGGCCTCCGGGTGCCGGCAGTTCCGCCAGGCTCTCCCAGGGCAGGCGCGTGTAGATGGAAAGATCGGTGAGTTCGGACAGGGAATCCAGTGCGTCGAAGGAGAATTCGCCCGGCATGTGAAGGAGGCTCAAGTCGGGTAGCGGGAGTCCCGCAAGATCTTCCATGTGTGTGAGTTGGGTGCACTCGGAGAGGGTGAGTTCTTTCAGGCCGGTGAATTTGCGGACGAATTTCAAGTCTGTGAGCAGTTGGCCGGAGTAGATCTGCAGTCTTTGGGTGTGTTCGGGCGAGAGGTGCTCGATGATCTCGCCTTCGGTGAATGCTTCCCGATACGCGATGTTGGTGATGGGTTTCAGGAGCCGCAGTGCGTTGCGCTGATCATGGGTGCGTACCTCCAAAGACAGACGGTCCCGATCCTGGAAGGAAAGCAGGATGTCTTGGGCGTATTGGTCAGCTTCGAAGTGCTCCCAGCCCTCGATTCGTTCGTAGGGTGCTGAGTCAGGAGGCAGGGACTGTATGAAGCGGTGGAGGAAGGCGTAGGCATGGTCGCCGCCGATGGCGGTGGCTGTTTTGACGACGGGGCCCACTTCATCGTTTTCCAGGCCTTGGGGCCCCGGCAGCAGATCCAGGATGCCTGGCCCGAGTGCGGCAAGTTCCTCCGCTTCCTCGTGGGAGCGGGGAGGCATCAGGACACGCGCACGCTGCTCGACGAGCCTGCGAGCGTTGGGCTCGATTTCGGTGGCGTACTGCAGGCTGGCGGCCGCCAGGAGGTGGAGTCTGCTCCTGTGCTCGCTCTCAGCATCACCGCGTTCGACGAGGCGGCGGAGCAGATCAGCGCTTTCAGTCGGCCTGGCGTGGGCGACGGCCATGCGTACGACGTCCTCCCACTGGTCGTCGTGGGCATTGTTGACCAGCAGTGGAAAGTCGTGGGCTTCGATGGCGGCTTTGGCCCCGAGATAATCCTGGAAAGTGCGGTGGACGAAGTCGATGGTGTCCACGGTGGGCTGGCGCAGGAGTCCGCTGCGGCCGACCAGGTGCGTCAGGATTTGGTCAGCAGTGCCCTGCTCGGCCACGGCCTGCATGGCCGGCAGTGCATCGCCGACCAGGGCCAGCGCGGTGACGTGGTCCATCTCGGTCTGGCGGTTGCGGATGAGCCAGTAGGCCAGACGCTGAAGGAGCTGGACGCTCTGGTGCTCGGTGAGCTGAATACCTTCAGGGACGTCGATGCTGCGCTCGAGGTCACGGCGTACGAGCAGCATCGACAGCGCTGCCTCGTAGAGCTCCATACGGCTGTGGGGCAGATGGCCGCGGCGGTCCTGGTGCAGCGCGCAGATCAGCGCACACATCAGGGGCGTGCTGGACAACTGCGTCAGGTCACGCTGAGCACGTACCGTCACCTGGAGCGCTGCTTCGAGGTCACGCAACTGTGACCGTTCGGCCTCGGTCGTCGCACTGTGCCGGGCGGCGGTATGCCAACGGCCGACGAACACTCCGGTATCGGTGGCACTCATGGGCCGCACCGACAGTTCGGTGAAGCGCGACGAAGCCAGCCAGCCTTCCGGAACAGCGGACGGCCGCGTGGTGACCACGAAATGTGCGTCCCTGTAAGCCGCCAAGAGTCGCTCGAGCCAGTCCCGCGTGGCACCCCGATGCTCCTGGGGAACTTCGTCGATGCCGTCGACCAGGACGAGTGCCTCGCCCCTGGCGAGTACGCCATCGGCCCAGGCCTCCCGTTGCGAGCCGGCCAGGGGGGCTCCGACCGCAGACAGGAAATCATGCGGTTCCGGAAGAGGCCCACGCCTCACCAACGTGCGCAGCGGCAAGACAAATGGAATCTTCCCCCGCCAACCCGCCAACCGCTCCGGCAGTTCATCGCGCGCCGCGGCGACAGCCAGCCACTGCAGCAGCGTTGTCTTTCCGCTGCCGGCGAGCCCTCGCAGAAGTACCCGTCGGCAGCCGGCCAGGGCATGCTCGGCACGCTTCACCACGACCGATGGCCGGTCCGCTTCCTCGCTGCCTGCAGGCCAGCCCTCCGGCCGCTCCGCCAGTTCCAAGCTCAAGTACGCCGCGTCCAGCGGCCAGCACGCACGCTCCGGCCGACTCAAATCCAGCCCTACCACGGTCAGCTGAGAATACCGTTCCGCCACGTAGCTGAGGTAGCGCTCCTCGAACGAAGGCTGCACCGTCGGCCGCACCGACCTGCGAACAGCTCTCCTCGGAGAGGCATCAGGTACCTGCGGGATGCGCGCGGCGGCGTGGCGTAAGGCCAGCAACGGCTCCACATCCGTGCTCAGCGCCTTCGCCAAGGCCACCAGCGTGTCCTCGGAGGGCACCTTATGGCCGTTCAGCGCCTGGCTGACCGTTGTCCGCCCCAGCCCTGTCCGCTGCTGCAGCCCACCCATCTGCAGACCCCGCTGCGCCCTGAGCGTCCGCAGCCGCAGAGCGAGTTCCGCCAACGGATCCTCGTGCCCCTCCTCCATAACCTGCTTCTCCGCTCTCCCGCCGCGACCGTCTTCATTCATCTTTGTTCGGTCTGAACCCCGGTGAACACCAAAACCGCGAAATTCCCCAGCGGCCACCGTCGTCAATCGTCCCGGGAAGAAGGCATGAACACCTCACCAACCCACCTGATGCTCCTGGTCCTGCTCCTGGCAGTCGTGGCACTCTTCTGCACGCTCGTAGGAGCGGCTGCCGGTCTGCTTGCTCGGATCGACGGAGCCACCTACACCACCGCCCTGCTCCGTGGTGCCGTGGCCTTTGCGGGCAGCGCCACCCTGTCCCTGGCACTGCTGACCTTCGTCCTCACGGCGCTGTGAACCGACGGATGCTTTGCCCTACCCCCGTGGGCGAGGACGTGGCGGGCGCCGTCGCCGGATCCGCCTCGCGGAGCAGCTGGGCGACGACGTCCTCGACCGCGAACCGTGGCGCGTCGGCCCCCGGCTGGTGATCCTCCTCGAAGAGGTCAACGCCACCATGACGCAGCTCAAGCGCTACTGGGCGAAGAAGCGGGAGAGCGGCGACCCCAGGGAGTCCCCGGCCGTCGACGCGCTCGCCGAAATCCTGTTCATGGGCCGCCAGGTCCGCCTGCACGTGCTTCTGGTCGCCCAGTCCGCCACCGCCCGCGCCATCGGCGGCCCGACAGCTACTAGTGCCGTGACGTTGCTGCTCGCGGGTCGCCACGGCATCGGTCCTCCGTCTGGTGGAAGCCCGTGCGCGGCGGAAGCCCGGACGTGGTCGGTTGGAGGCAGCATCACTCGGTGGCGGGCTCGGCCTCGCTGACCGACGGCAGCACGGCGAAGGGAGTGGCCATGACCAGCCGCAGAGTGCAGGATCGGCTGTTCATTGGCGGGGACATGGTCGCGCCTGCCTCGGAAGACGTGATCGAGGTCACCTCTCCGGTCACGGAGGAGCGGATCGGTACTGCTCCCTCATCGACGCCTGCCGATATCGACCGAGCAGTACGCGCGGCGCGCGCCGCCTTCGACGATGGTCCCTGGCCCCGCATGTCTCCACAGGAGCGCGCGGACGCGCTGGGTCCGTTCGGCGAGTACCTGCGCGCACGTGTCCCCGAGATCGCACAGCTCATCACCACAGAGATGGGCTCACCGATCAGCTTCTCAAACCAGCTCCAGGCACCGGTTCCCGTGATGGTTCTGGACTACTACCGGGAACTCGCCGCGACGTTCCCCTTCGAGCAGGATCGAGCAGGTCTCAGCGGTCCCGCGCGGATCCTTCGGGAGCCTGTGGGTGTCGTGGGGCAGATCGTGCCGTGGAATGCGCCACTCATCCTGACGACGGTGAATCTTGCTCCCGCCCTGATCGCCGGCTGCACCGTCGTGCTGAAGCCCGCGCCGGAGACGCCGCTGGATGCGTACCTGCTCGCCGACGCCGCCATGGAGGCCGGTCTGCCCCCCGGGTGTCCTCAACATCGTGCCCGCCGGCCGGGAGAACAGTGAGGCGCTCGTGCGGCACCCGCTGGTTGACAAGATCAGCTTCACGGGCAGCTCCGCCGTAGGGCGGCGGATCGGCGCGCTGTGCGGCGAGCAGTTCAAGCGCGTCACCCTCGAGTGCGGCGGGAAGTCGCCCGCCATCATCCTCGAGGACGCCGACATCGACAGCGTCGTGCCCGCCCTCATGCCGTACGCGATCATGATGTCCGGCCAGCACTGCCTGGCACAAACCCGGATCCTCGCTCATCGCAGCCGCTACCAGCAGGTTGTGGAGGCGATCTCGCAATCTGCTGCTGCGCTGCGTGTCGGCGATCCGGATGACCCCTCGACCGAGGTCGGCCCCCTGGTGGCCGAGCGCCAGCGGCGACGGGTCGAGGACTACATCGCCGGCGGGCGGAAGGACGGCGCGACGATCACGGTCGGCGGCGGTCGGCCCGCGAGCCAGTCGAAGGGCTGGTACGTCGAACCAACGATCTTCGCAGACGTCGACAGCTCCATGCGCATCGCGCAGGAGGAGATCTTCGGCCCTGTGCTCGTCGTCATCCCGTTCGACGACGACAACGACGCGGTCCGGATCGCGAACGACTCAAAGTACGGCCTGTCGGGAAGCGTCTGGACCAACGACCTGGACCGGGCCATGCGCATCGCTCGCCAAGTGCGCACGGGGACTTTGACGCTGAACGGGTACCGGATCGAGTTCGCCGCCCCCTTCGGCGGATACAAGGAATCCGGGATCGGCCGCGAGTTCGGGCCCGAGGGCCTCAGCTCGTTCCTGGAGTACAAGACGATCAATTTGCCGGACGATCTAGTGCTGTGACGGCACAGGTTCGCCGGGTCCTTCAGGCCGCAGTGGCGAGGGGGCGTCCTCCCCCATCGGATGCCCTTCTCGCTGCGGATGCGGGCGCGTTCCTTGCGTTCGGCGGCCAGGACGTCGCGGTGGCGGGCGTTGGCGTTGCGCCAGCGCAGGTAGGCGTGCAGTGCCCAGGTCTGCACGATGTGGTTGGGATATTTCGAGTTGGCGATGGTGAACTGCCTCATCGGTCCGAAGTGCGCCTCGAGCGGGTTCGCCCACGAGGCGTAGGTCGGGGTGAAGCTCCTTGTTCTTCCTCGCCCAGCGACGGATGTCGGCGCCCTTGTGGGCGGACAGGTTGTCCATGATCACGTAGATCGATGCGCCGTCGGGCCGGGCGGCGCGGATCGACTTCAGCGCGGCCAGCGTATTCGCAGCGCCCTTCCTGCGCCGGTTGACACCCCACAGGCGGTCGTCGCCGACCGAGTAGCAGCCGTGGAAGTAGCGCACCTCATGGGTGCGGTGGTAGGTGGCCGGCACCCGGTCGGGATACTTCCGTTCGGCCCAGCCCGAGCCCGCGGTGGGCCGGATCCCGAGCGGGCCGAACTCGTCGAAGGCGAAGACCCGGTCCGCGAAGCGGTCAAGGACCTCCTCGATCCGGTCCAGCTTCGCCTCACGATCGGGGTCGGGGGATTCCTTCCATGTCTTGGTGCGCTGGAAGGTGACACCGCGGCGGGCGACCAGGCCGCGTAACGCCTCGCGGCCGATGCGGATCACCCGGCCGTGGACTTTCCGCAGGTAGACGACGAGTTTACGCAGCGACCAGCGGGTGAAAGGCTGGCTGAGCTTGGTGGGGCGGGTGGTGGCCGTCTGGACGACGAAGTCCTCGTCGTCACGACTGAGCAGGCGGGGACGGCCTCCCGCCCACCGAGGGTCCAGGCAGGCCAGGCCGCTCGTTGAAGCGGTGGATCACATCGCGCACGGTGTCCTCGTCGGCCTGCACCAGCTGGGCGATCGCCGGCACCGGTTTCCGCCGGCCGAGGCCAGCAGCATCATCGCGCGCCGGTAGCGCACCGAGTTGGTGCTGCCGCGGCGCACGATCTGTTGCAGCTTCTGCCCCTCCTGGTCGGTCAGTCTGCGCACACGGACAGGCTCGGCCACCGCGCCTCCAGCGGTCGGATCGGACGTCACCGCACATCCAACCGCCACGACCGCCAACCGGCGAACCTATGCGATCACAGCACTAGCTTGAGACCATGCTCAGTCAAGTTCTGACGCTCGTCGGCGTCTTCATCGGTGCTCTGACCTCATACCTCTCGACGACGATGGCCGAGCGCACCCGGCACAGGCGCACGCTGGAAACACGCTGGGACGAGCGCAAGATCGACACTTACATCGAGTACTCCTCTTGCGTGAAGGAGATGATCGAAGCCGGGAAGCGTTCCCGACAGGCGGAAGAGGGTTCAGAGGCGCACCACAACTTCCTTGCTGCGATGGAAGAAGCGGAGCGGAAGCGAGCAGTACTGTTCGAGGCACTCGCCTTGCTGGCGTCTCCAGCGGCAGTGCAGGCTGCCGACGTGGTCAATCGCGCTGTGTGGAAGCACCTGGACGCCACCCGCAGGCATGTGACGACTCCTGTCGTAGTGGGCCTCATCGACCTCATGAACACGTTCCACGAAAAGGCTCGGCACGACTTGGGAATCCCTCAGAACGACGCCCTGCGTCACCTGCAGAGCCGGACGCTGGCTACGGACAACCTCTAGCGGTGGGGGCCCGGAGCGGGCGGACACGGCACACGCTTGGTCATCACAGCCCCCGAATAGTGAGCAAAGCTCCTACTGACCGGCCTACTACCGCCCCCACCCGCCGTCAACAAACCACCGCTAGGGCGAGGGGTGCAGCATCACGCCATCTGATCGGCCGCTCTGTTCTCGGACCGGATCGCCGTCGGCCGGACCTCACCGGAGGCGGAGAAGGCGGAGGTGGTCGCGCGGGGAGGGCTGCGCCGGGTCAGGATTGCGTCGCGCGCCGTGGTGCAGGTCCGCGGAGCGCGATCCGGGCCGCATCGCGCAGGGCGGCGAGGGCAGGTCGGTTGCGGTTGCCGGGGAGCCAGGCGAGCGCCGCCGTGGACTGGGGAGCGTCGGTCACCTCGATGTACGCGATGCCGGGGCGAGGGTAGAGACGGCAGGCCGCGGCGGGGAGGAAGCTCATGCCTCGGCCCTGCGCGATGATGTGCAGCAACGCCTCGATGTCGGGCGCCACGGGCCCGGGCTTCACGGGCGCGCCGTCAGGACGCGGGTTGATCATTCAGCGCAAAGAAACCGGGCAAACCGCCCCGGTACGGCCGAGTCGCAGGCGTGGGAGGCGGACCGGGCGGAGCGCCGACGACTGCGGCGGCGCCACCGCGCCCGGCTCGAAGCAGCCGCGCTCGGACGCTCGCGCGGGCGGGTTGACCAGCAAGGTCCACCTCGCGGCGGACCGTCGTTGCCGCCCGATGGCGTTCCTGCTCACCCCTGGGAAGGCTGCCGACAGCCCCCGGTTTGTCGCAGTGCTGGAGAAGGTCAAGGTGCGCGGCGAGGTTGGCCGTTCATCGATGCCGCAGCGGAGTTCCCCGACCCGGAGAACCCGATCCACGTCTACGCCCGCGAGCAGAAACTGCTGATGCTGCGGCTGGTCATCGCACTGGTGACCGAGTGGGCTGCCCCGAACGTGCCGCACTCGCCGAGCAAGTGGTGACCCTCGCGGACGGGGCGGCCAGCCGCGCCATGGTGCTGAACGACACGGAGTACGGCCAGCACGCACGCATGGCCGCGGAGACCTCCTCGGCGCGAGCTTGAGGAGTTCGCGGCCTCCGGGCGGCACAGGCCGTTGTCCCACCTGGCGGCCTCAGCCACCGTGGGCCGGGCCGACACCTCACTAGCCGTTCGCGGCACCGGCGCACCGCACGGGCCTCGGTCTATCCGGGAGCTCAAAGCTCGGGTATCTCGAGAGGTCACCGTGCAGCGGGCTCGCACACACGAAGACCGAGTTGGCGGTCTGGGCGGGGCTTGCTCACGGTGGTGGGGCAGAGGCGGCAACCACCTCCACGTCGGCGGGCCGGCCTTCGCCGGCCATGAACCTCCAGACCAGCCCGTGGGCTAGGACGACCAGCAGGATCAGCAGAACCGCCTCGGCCTGGATCGGCTGCACGCCGACGACGTCGGCGAGTTCGGGCGCCGCGCCCACCACCGCGATCAAGGCGTAGAACAGGGCCGCCACCGCCTGCGCCAGGGTCAGGAATACGGACGAGCCGTCCCGGCGGCTGCGCCCGGTCAGACGCATCGTCGACACACAGCCGATCACCGCGAGTACCACGAAGCTGACCCGCCAGATCTCCGGGGTCTCGGTGCCGCCGACCTGCGCGAACAGGCCCATGAGCGCGGGGAGCAGGAACGAGATATAGATACCGCCGACGATCCGGCGCAGCGCCGGATCGCGCAGCCAGTCCTGGTGACCCTGCACCACGTTCCACCAGAGGCCGACCAGCGTGAAGCAGGTGGCCGAGAAGAGTGCGTAGAACGTGCTGATATCCACCGGGCCTCCCACGTCAGGATCCGCACGGCGCGTCCACGGACCGCTTCGAGCGGGTCACGCTTCCGGCGACGTGGCCCGTGATGTGGACCAGTGCGGAGTGGAGCGAGCGTCCCATGACAACGCAGCCGCCCCGGTGGACCGACACTCGTCACGCACCCCAACGGACGCCGGGCAGGCCGCGGACTGTCGATGACCTGCCCGAGTACGCCCGCGAGATGCTCCGCGACGTGCTGGACATCGCCTCGCGCGACCCGTGGAGCTTCCCGGCCTTCAATAAGCGGGACCCTGAGGGCGAGGACGTGCGCTCTGCCCGGGTCGGACAGCTCGCTGCCGTCTACTGGATCAACCTGACGGTCCCTAACTTTTACGGACTCCTGCCGCAGCAGCGCGCCCTCGGCTACAACATCGGCTATAACGGTGGCAGGCCGCATGCCCTCGCCGCCTATCTATCCCAGGTCGCCGCCACCAACGGGGAGGAAACCGCCGCCGGCGTCCCTTACGAGCAGGCGCAGCCGGCAATCCTCGCTTGGACACAGAGCAGCGCGGCGGATCGCGGGACCAGCGAGTTGACGGTGCACGATCTTAGGGCGATGCAGCGGGGTTGACCGGTCCCGCCAGCCGCAAGGGCCTGCTCGCCTTCGGCAGCGACGAAGAAAGAGCCGTCGCCTCCCGCGCCCGCGCGACCCGTCCCCGTCCATGGCGCCGCCGTAGGGCAACGGCGCGGGCGTTCGCGCGTGCCAGAAGACGCAGAAGGCTCCCTTCATGAGGACCATCTGCCCCGCTGACCTCACGCCGCACCCCGGAGAAACCTCCTCTGCACACGTCGGCTGAACAGGCGGCGCGGCCGGGACAGTCGGGCACGGACAGGTCAACCTGAGCCATTGGTTCAGTCGGCGCGGGGTAGCCGCTGCCGGCTCGACGGCCTCATCCTCGGTCACGTTCTCACTGGTCATCGATGTCCTCCATGATCGGGAGTTACACCGAACGTCTTACAGTCCCAGTCCGGGCCCGGGTCGAGCACGTCTTTGCCCGCATGAGTGGAAGATCCTGCGTGACTGCCGCCTCAAGGGCGAGGGCATCCGCCACGCCATGCGCGGCGTCGCCCGAGGACACAACCTCAGCCTTGCCGGATAGGCGAACGAGCCCCGCAGGATCGACTGTGCCTGCATCGACTTGGAAGTCGTTGACGGGATGACTGCCGTTTAGGTGAGCAGGTCCAGGCCGGTGAGTTCACTGGAGAGTTGCCAGAGCCGGGATGCCGCGTCGGGGTCGACGGCCCAGGGCTTGACCCCGCCGATGAGCATGTCGTCGGTGTGGGCGGGTTCGGCGATGTCGCAGTCCTGACAGTACGCCCCACCGTGGCCGTCGAGCAGCGGTGAGGTCGCCGCCCAAACAGCCGTCGCCGCGCCCTGCGTCGGCGTCTTGAAACCGGCTGCCGGCGTGCCGTCCGGGGTGATCCAGCCCTGGGCCATCTGCTCGTCGCGGAGGATGTGGCGCTGCAGTGGGGTCAGGATGCTGCCCGGGTGGACCGCGAAGGCGTGCAGCCCGCTGTCGGCGCCGAGCGTGTCGAGATGCACGGCGAAGAGGGCGTTCGCGGTCTTGGACTGTGCGTAGGCCAGCCACCGGTCGTAGCCGTCGCGGAAGTGGAGGTCGTTCCAGCGCACGTCGGAGAGGAAGTGACCGGACGAGGCCACCGAAACCACCCGTGCCCCTTCCGCCAATGCCGGGCGGAGACGGTTGATGAGAGCGAAGTGGCCGAGGTGATTGACCGCGAAGTGCGCCTCCCAGCCCGGGCCGACGCGTGTCTCCGGACAGGCCATGATGCCCGCGCCGTTGATGATGAGATCGAGGGTGCGGCCAGCGTCCAGGAAGCCGGCCGAGAACGCCCTGACGCTCTCCAGGTCCGCCAGGTCGAGGTCGTGCACCTCAACCCGCGGGACGCCCCGCAGGGCCTCTTCCGCTGCGCCGGGCCTGCGTGCGGGGACGATGACGTGTGCTCCCGCCCGGATGAGGGCAAGCGTGGTCTCCAGTCCGAGGCCGGAGTAGCCGCCGGTGACCAGGGCGGTGTTGCGCGATAGGTCGATCCCGGCGAGGACGTCGTCCGCCGTGCTGTGGGCGCCGAAGCCGGTGCCGGACTTGTGTCGCTGCGTCGTCATGCTCGCGACGCTAAATTCTAGACTGCGCTCTAGGTCAAGCTGTCGAGGTACTGTCGGTGGCGTGGGCAAGCATGCGGGTGATCTGTCGATCGGGGAGGTCGCCAAAGCGACCGGATTGAGCGTGCACGCTCTGCGGTTTTTCGAACGCGAGGGCCTCTTCCTCCGCGCGATCCCCCGTTCCAGCGGCGGACAGCGGCTTTACGAGTGCGCAGACGTGGATTGGCTTCTGCTGTGCAACCGGCTCCGCGCATCGGGCATGCCCATCGCCATGCTGAAGGAGTTCGCCCGGCTCGTCCGGTCGGGCCCGGGCAACGAAGCAGAACGTCTCGCGCTGCTGCGGGAGCATGAACAGGCCGTGCGAGCCAAGATCTCCGGCTTGAATGCAGACCTGAAGGTCATCCATAGCAAGGTCGTCGCCTACGAGAAGCACGTCCGCGACGGGACCGCTGCCGGGGTCTGGTCACCGACACCGTCTCGCTGATTCATCCGACTCCTCCCTCCCGGAGGCGTGAGCGCGGTGGTCTCACGGAGTTGCCGCGCAACTCACGCCCGGCCCCCAGTTGGCGGTGACGTGCGGGACAAGCTTCAGATTGATGCCAGAACATGGTCAAGTGCAGACCGGCCCGCTGGTCCCCAGGTCGTCTTGCCGCCGGGGAGGTCCAGGTCTCCTGCCTGACCGATGCTGATGAGGCTCATAGCGCGCAGGACCGCCCAACCTCGTGCGCGCCGGATCATCGCCTCGTCCGTGTTTGCGTACGCGTTGAGGAATCGTGTGGCCGCGCCTGAGGGGACGAGCAGCCACGCGGCTGCGAGATCCGTCGCTGGATCACCGGCGCAGAGTTCTCCGAAGTCGAGCACGCCCGCGATGGTGCCCTCCGCGATGACGACATTTGCAGGATGCAGGTCACCGTGGAGCCATAACGGGGGGCCCTGCCACTCGGGGGCCGAGACGGCCTTGTCCCAGACCTCTCGGACGTCGTTGCCGGTGCCGTTGGCGGCTTGGAACAGCTTGTCGAAGTTGCGCGTGAGCGCTTTGAGGGGGACCCGCGGTCCGGATTAGCGGGTGCCTGGGCGGGCGCAACCTGATGGAGTGCCTTGAGGAAGCCTGCCAGGCTGTCGGCCGCGTGCTGGTCGCGGGTTACTGAGGCCCGGTCGGCCGGTTCGCCGGGAACCCATGTCGCGATGGTCCATGGCCGGGAGAAGCGTGCGGACGGTTCACCGATCCGCACGGGGGTCGGGACCGGAAGTGGAAGGCGCGGGGCCAAAGCGGGCAGCCACCGGTGCTCGTTCCGCAGGAGGGACGACGCGCGCGCCGTGCGCGGCATGCGCACAACCAACTCATCTCCAAAGCACCACAGTTGGTTATCCCAACCGCCGACCACCTCACGTAGGTCCAACCCTGCAAGGTCCGAATGCTGCTCACGCACCAGGGAGCGCACCAAGGTCTCATCGATCTCGAGGCTGTCCATGCTCTCACTCAACCATTGACGGCACGGGGCCAACGACGGCCCGGCGCTCGGGCTGCCGGAGCGTCTGGAGGGCTTCGAGGCCCGCCGCTCCCTGCGCCTCGAAGAGGACCACCCGGTGGTCAAGCAGGTGGCGAAGGCGAAGTGGAAGCTGACCCAGCGGGGTTTCGGCCCGTGGGCGCGGATCTACCGCCCGGCGAAGGCCGGTCAGCGCCAGTGCGTGCAGTTGGCGATCCTGCCCTGGGACGCGCTGGACTCCCGCGCCTGGCCCGGCGCGGCCGAACTGCCGCCGCCTGAGCTCGCCCGCGTGCTGGGTGTCTACGCCCAGCGTGTGATCACCCCGCGCGGCTCCACGGCCGTCTCCGGTCTGGAGCTGATGACCACGCTGCGCCCGCCGACCCGCGCCGTGCAGAACGACACGGGGGAGTGGGTCTCCGGGCGCAACCCCGGCTCCCTCGGCACTCAGCCGGTCGACCCGGCACCCCCGGAGGCCCCAACCGAGCACCCCGTCGCACAGGGCTGGACCGGCGGCTTCCTCGATGAGGAGGCCTACCAGTGGGTGCGCGATCCGAAGCTTCTCTGCGATGAGGAGTGCCTGCTGCCCTTCGCGATCGGGCTGGACATCAACACTGCCTTCCTCGCGGCCGCGGC